>NZ_AMXC01000011.1:0-126062 GCF_000310165.2 Thauera sp. 63 | reverse complement strand
GCCCGCGCCGCGCCTTGGGCGCCTCGGCACGGCGGGCGGCCAGGCGCTTGAGTAGTTCGGCAGCGGGTTCGTCGGCCGGGTCCTGCGGCACCAGTTCACCGCGGAAGGCCTTGGCAAGCAGGGCCGGCGTCAGCTGCCCGGCCTGCTTGCGCGCGGCGGCGCAGCGGGCTTCGACGCGGTCGGCGAAGGCGAACAGGGTTTCGACGCAGCGGACGATTTCGTGTTGCTCGGCGAGCGGCGGCAGCAAGAGCGGGAATTCTTTTACCTTCGATAGATTGAGGTTCGGCTGGTTACCGCCTTCCGCGAGTTCACGCATTTGCATGTAGTTCGCCTGAAGGACCAGCTTCACGTACCCCCGCAGTGCCATGTGCTCATCGACGACTACCGCAGCACAGGCCTGATTGATCGTCGCCGGCAACCCCAGCTCCGTGACCTGCCCCCTTGTCTTTCCTTCTCCATACATCGCCACCAACAGCGTGCCGACAGGAAATACCTTGAGCCTGTGCGCCGCTACGGCCTCATCAGTCACGAATTGCTCAGCCGCGATTACGACTGGCTGGGAGGTCGCAGCACTCGTGATCCAGGGCGTTCCGGTCTCCGCATAGAACGTGGAATTCGAGCGCAAGGGAGTAGAGCCGGTTGCCACTTGAGCGACGGACTGAATATCGGATGCCCTCCATGGAGGCATCACGTTCACTGCACGCCAATCTTCGGTCAGCCGGCCGGAGGTGGCGGCGGCAAGAACGGATTGGCGGAAGCGTTTGAGCAGGGCCGGGATGCGGTCGAGGCGATCGCGGCAGGCATCCACCCGCGCCAGCACGCTGTCGAGTTTGTCGGCGATGCGTTTTTGTTCGGGCCGTGGAGCTAGTGGTAGAGGAATCTCCTGAAAATGCGACCACTTCAAATTGTTGATGTTCACTCCACGCGCTAGCTGCGAGATCCCTGTCCGGTATGCATCTGACTTCAAGAACCAGCCAAGGTAGCGCGGATCCATTTCGGGAGACGGGCGCAACACACCACAGAATGCTCCGAACGAAGCCGAGACATCGCCCGCGACCTGCGCAGTCTTTCCGACAACGGAAATGCTGCCGCTTGACATGGCTATTACAACGTCGTTGGGCCTGAGCATCTGATTTTCCGACACGTTCTCGTCGGGAACGTAGACCAAATCGGTCTGCACCAACCTGCCCTGCTGGAGGTTGTTCGCCCGCAGTAGGGGGGTAAAGCCCGACGCAGCCGTATCGCGTGCTTGATCCTTCTTGTAGGTCACACCTCGGATCGGTTCCGCAACAACGGTTGGGCTGGTGATGGCCCACCCTTCCGGCAGCCCGCTCATTCCACCCCCTCCCCCAACGCCCCCATCAGCGCCCGCAACTCCGCCAGCGCCCCTTCCAACTCCCCCATCGCCTCGCGCGCCAGTTCCGCCGGCTCCGGCAGGTCGGCGGCGTCCTCGGCGTTGTCGTCCTTCAGCCAGGCGATGTCCAGGCTGTCGCCGCGCGCGCGGATCCAGTCGCGGCTGAAGCGGCGAAAGCGCCCCTGCTCGCCCTCGTCGATACGCGGGCTCGCGGCATACGCGGCTTCGAAGTCGGCGAAGTGGGCGCGGGTAAGCGGCGTGCGCTTGCCGAAGCGCGGCATGTTGGCGCGCAGGTCGTACACCCAGACTTCCTGCGTGCCGCCTTCGGCGTGCTGGCCGACCTTGTCGAAGAACAGCACGTTGGTCTTGACGCCCTGGGCGTAGAAGATGCCGGTGGGCAGGCGCAGGAGGGTGTGCAGATTGCACTTGTCCATGAGGTCGCGGCGGATCTCGGTGCCGACGCCGGATTCGAACAGCACGTTGTCGGGCAGCACCACCGCGGCGCGGCCGCCGTCCTTGAGGTGGCGGACGATGTGCTGCACGAAGGCGAGCTGCTTGTTGCTGGTGGCAAAGGTGAAGTCGTCACGGGTGGGGCCGCCGCCGCCCCGGGCGGTGCCGAAGGGCGGGTTGCTGAGGATGATGTCGCTCTTGGGCAAATCGGCGCCGGCGCCGCCGAGGGTGTTGCCCAGGTGCACCACGCCTTCGGCATCGCCCTCCATGCCGTGCAGCAGGCAGTTCATCAGCGCCAGGCGGCGGGTGCCGGGCACCAGCTCCATGCCGATGAAGGCCTTGTTGCGCTGGAAGCTGCGCTGCTTCTCGTCGAGGTCGTAGAGCTCGTCGGTACGCGCCTTGATGTGCGCGTCGGCGGCGATGAGGAAGCCAGCCGTGCCCGCTGCCGGGTCCTGGATGGTTTCGCCCGGTTTGGGATCGATGAGGGCGACGATGGTGTCGATGAGCGGTCGCGGGGTGAAGTACTGGCCGGCGCCGGACTTGGTCTCGGTGGCGTTCTTTTCCAGCAGGCCCTCGTAGAGGTCGCCGAGGCCGTCGCGGCGGGCGGAGAACCAGTCGATGGCGTCGATGCTCTTGACCAGTTGCTCGAGGTGGCGGGGTTCCTTGAGCCGGGTCTGGGCGTCGGCGTAGATGGCGGCGAGCAGCGGGTCGGTGCTCTTCGACAGCTCGAGCAGCGTGGCGCGGTAGTGGTTGAGCAGGTTGAGCCCGGAGAGCCGGGCGATGTCGGGCCAGCGCGCGCCCGCGGGCAGCTTGTGGCCGGACAGCACGCCGCTCTGGGTGTTCTCGTGCTCCATCTTGATGAACAGCAGCAGCACCAGCTCGGTGACGTAGTCGGAGTAGTTGATGCCGTCGTCGCGCAGCACGTCACACAGGTTCCAGAGCTTCTGGACGATCTCGTTGTTGCTCATGCTTTGACTTAAGACCTTGATTTTAAATGGCTAGACATCGCCCGCCGCCGGCCAGCGGATCTGATAGCGGGTCGAGCGTCCGCCGCCGGGCAGCTTTTGCAGGCATCCCTTGGCGACGAGATCGGCCAGATGGCGGGTGGCGGTGGCCTTGGAGACCTTGGCGACCGCCTGATATTGCGCGGCGCTGATGCCGTGCTCGAATCCGCCCCGCCCGCGCTGGTCGCCGTCGAGCAGGCGGTTGAGGACCTTGACCTGCTCCGGGCTCGCGACCTGCTCGCGGTGGCGATGCCAGAAGCGGCTCTTGGCGAGCACGCGGTCGATCTGCGCCGATGCCGACTCGATGGCGTGCAGCAGCGTGGCGAGGAACCAGTGCAGCCACGGTGTCAGATCGAGCGGCGCAGGCGCTGCATGCATCTTCTGGGCGGTTTCGAGTTGGGCGTAATAGCCCTTGCGGTCGGCAAGGATGGCGGCCGACATGGCGTAGAAACGGATGCTCTGCCGCTCGCTCTGCGCCAGCGCGAGATCGGTGAGCGCGCGGGTGATGCGGCCGTTGCCGTCGTCGAAGGGGTGGAGCGTGACGAACCAGAAATGCGCCAGCGCCGCACGCAGCAAGGGGTCGAGCGTGACATCAGCCTGGCTGGCGTTGAACCAGGCGACGAACCCGGCGACCCGGGCTTCCAGACCTTCGCGCGGCGGCGCCTCGAAATGCACGGTCGGGCGGTCGATGCGGCCAGAGACCACCTGCATGACGTCTGCTCCGCGCCAGTCGCCAATACGGATGCGGCGACCGAGAAAGCCTTCGAGCGAGCCCTCCTCGCCGGCGAAAAGCCAGGCGTGCCATTGCAGCAGGCGCGATTCGGTCAACGGCGCATCGAGGTTGGTCGTGGCGTCCAGCATGATTTGCGCGAGGCCCTCCGCGCGCGGCTCTGCCGGAGCGCTGTCGCTGTCCGCCAAACCCAGCCGGCGGGCGATGCTGGAGCGCACCGAGCCGACATTGAGCGTTTCGCCTTCGATGGCGCTGGAGTCGATGATGTTCTGCAGCAGCGCATCGAGCGTGAATTCCGCGCGCAGTTCCGGCTCGGAGCCCAGGGCGCGACCGAGCAGCGCCCCTTGGGCGAGCGTGACCTGGCGCAGCAGCGGTGCCAGTGCCTCGGCCTGCCAGGTGAAGTGCGGCCAGTCGGGGTGTTGCCAGATCCAGCGCGGCATCAGGGCCTTGCAAAGAAAACGGGTGAGCCGAATGCTAGCACTATTCGGCTCATTCAATATCGATTAATGAGCCGAATAAGAAGTCGATTCGGCTCATGCGCGCAGATGAGCACCGCGCTTCACGCCGCCGACGGCCATAGCGCATCGGCGAGGGTTTCGAGCACGATCTCCAGCCGGCCGCCGAGGCGGACGTCGAGCTGGTGCGCGCCACCGTCCTGGGCGAAGGCGCGATTGACGAAGTCGGCGTCGATGACGACCTCGTGGCCGAGCTGCCTGGCGAGGCGGTCGAGCCACTTGCGCTGCATCGGTGTCCACGGCGCAATCGCGTGGATGCGCGCCATGGCCTGGGCGACGCGCTGCTCGAAGGGGATGAGCGCCTCGCCGAGCGCGGCCTGGCGGATGTAGCCGACGATGCTGGCGGCGAGATCAACGTTGGTCTTGTTGCGCCAGGCGGTCTGCAGCCGGGCTTCGGCGTAGCCGTGGCGGTCGAGCAGCAGACGGACTTCCTTCAGTTGTTCGCGGGTGAGGTAGCGCGGGCGCCTGACCACCACCGCCAGCGCCACCGATTCGTTGAGCTGTTCGCGGACGAAGCGGCCGAAGGCGTCGAGGTAGTCCTCGGGCTTCTGGTAAGTGCCGTAGCTCTGCTCGCGCGCGACCAGTTCGTCGCGGTGCAGCGAGAGTAGCGGGCGGTAGCGGCTGCCGACCAGCACCTGCACGTCCTCGATCTGCTCGAGCAGGCCGGCCTGCGCGCGGAGGAAATCGGCGGCGCCCTGCGCGCCGAGCTGCTTCAGGTGCCGGTGCAGGGCGGCGGGCGGCACGCCCCAGTGCTGCTCGAGTTCGTCCAGGCGGGCCTTGAGCGCAGGCTTCTTCTCCGCCTTGTGCGTGGCGTCGCGCAGCACGCGCATCAGCTTCTGCGCGAGGGCGTCGAGTACGTCGTGGGCGTGGGTTCGTTCGTGCGCCAGATGCTCCCCGCTACCCGGCGCGGCGTGGCTGGCCGGATCGGCGAGCTCGGACACGAGCTGCGCCAGCGTGATGGCCGGATCCTTGACCAGCGGCTTCATGCTGCTGACGTCCTGCAGGTCGCGGTAGAGGTCGACCGGGTCGTAGATGCGGAACACGGTCTTGCCGATCTCGTCACAGCGTCGGGTGGCGCGGCCGATCATCTGCTCGTAGAGGATGCGCGAGCGCACCTTGCGCAGGAAGACGAGGTGGCAGATGCGCGGCACGTCGATGCCGGTGGTAAGCAGGTCGACGGTGATGGCGATGTTGGGATAGCGCTCGTTCTTGTAGCGCTTGATGAGCTCGGCCACACGGTCGGACTTGCCGGTGATCTTGCGCACCGCGGCTTCGGCGTAGGCCTCGCCATGCACCGCCTTGAAGGCGTCGTCGAGCAAGCGCTTGACCATGTCGGCGTGCAGGTCGGAGGCGCAGAAGATCATCGCCTTCTCCTCGCCGCAGGGGTCGAGCTCCTGTGCGAGCTGTTCGCAGATGACGCGGTTGAAGTCCTCGTTGATGACGCGGCGGTTGAAGGCGTCGACGTCGAAGGCAAGCTCGTCCTCGAGTTCGGACTGCTCGATTTCGCCGCTGCCGAGGTCGATGGCGCTGACCGTTTCGCCCCGTTCGAAGCGGATGCCGTTGCGGGTGAGCAGGGTCTCGTAGCGGATCGGCGGTTCGTGGTCGATCAGCCAGTCGTCGGCGACGGCTTCGCGGTACGAGTAGGTATAGACCGGTTTGCCGAAGATCTCGGTGGTGTGCCTGGCCGGCGTGGCGGTGAGGCCGATGCGGACCGCGTCGAAGTAGTCGAGCACGCGGCGGTAGGTGGACAGATATTGCGCCTGGTCGCGCACCGCCAGTTCGCCTTCGGTCATGTCCTGGTCGAGCGTGTAGCCGCGGTGGGCTTCATCGACGATGACGCAGTCGAAGGCGTCGATGGGCGGGGGCACGGTGGCCGCGTCGTCCGCCTGGAAGAGGCGCCGGACCATGGCCTGCACGGTGGCGACCTGCACGCGGGTCTCGGCCTCGACCGCCATGTCGCCGAGCGCGGCGACGTTGTAGATCTTCGACAGCGGCTGGTTCTGCTCCAGCAGGGCGTCGTCGAAGGCTTCCAGCGCCTGGTCGCCGAGCGCCGTGCGGTCGACCAGGAACAGGATGCGGCGGAAGCGCTCGGCCTTGAGCAGGCGGTACATCAGCCCGATGATGGTGCGCGTCTTGCCGGTGCCGGTGGCCATCGCCACCAGACAGCGCGAGCGGCCAGCGGCCAGGGCGTCCTCGACCGCCTGGATGGCGAGCTCCTGATAGGGGCGCAGGCGCAGGTAGGCGAAGCCTTCGTCGCGCAAGCTTTGTTCAGCCTTCTCCCGGCTGCGGGTGAGCTGGTCGAGCAGGCCTTGCGGCGAATGGAAGTCAACCAGCGGCCGAGCAAGGTTGGCCGGGCTGCGCAGGTCGCGGAACCAGGTGCCGCTGTGCTCGGCGAGCTGCGGCAGGTAGGGCCGGCTGCTGCTGGAGTAGGCGAAGGGCACTTCGAAGGCGCCGCCCTGCGCATCGGGCCAGCCCGCGCTGCGGCCTTCGAGCCGCCAGGCGGGCTCGAAGCCTTCGCGCTGTTCGAAGCCCGCGGCGTAGCGTTCGGCCTGCGGGATCTTGCCGGCGACGTGTTCGTTCTCGCGCTTGGCTTCGACCACCGCCAGCGGGGTGAGCCCGGCGAACAGCACGTAATCCGCCGCCTGCCGGCCGGTGGTGGGCCATTCGGCAATGGCGCGGTTGCGACCCTTGACCGGGCGGGCGCCGCGGGCATGGTGCAGGCGCTGGGTGTCGGCCTCCCAGCCGGCATCGACGAGCTGCTGGTCGATGAGGATGCGGGTGAGCTCTTCGCTGAGTTCGAGGTTGCGGGACGCGCGCTGGGTGCGGGTGGCGACCTGGCGCAGGGCTTCGGCACCGGCCTGGCGCGAGGCTGCGCGCGTGGCTTCGAGTTCGGCCTGCAGCGCGCGGAGACGCGCGTCGAACTCGGCCTCGAGCCTGTCGACGAGCGCGCTCTGTTCCTCGGCCAGCGCGAAGGCTGCGGCAGCGTCGGCCTGCATGCGCTCGGCCAGCGCGGCGTATTGCGCCTTCTCCTGCCGCATCAGCTCGGCGAGCTGCTGGTTGCTGTCGAGCGCCTGGTGCTGGCTCGCGATATCGGCGCGCAGGCGTTCGATCTCGGCCTGCAGCGCGCGCAGCTGCGCACTGGGGTCTTCGGGCGGCACGAAGGGGCCGGGTTTGAAGCGCTCGCCCTGCGGGCCAAAGCTCTGGTGGAACCACACCGCCAGCGCCCGCGCCACGCGCAGGCCGTCCATCGCCTCCTTGTGCAGGGTGCGGAACTGGTGGGTGGCCTTGTTGCCCTCGATGCGCAGCGTGTGAAACAGGCCGCGGATGGCGGGATCGAGGTTGATCTCGCGGCCGAGGCGGAACAGCAGGTCGGCCTGCGTGGTCGTGTCGTCGAACACGATGCCGACGCGGGCGGCAAGGTCCTGCGCGATGGCCTCGCCGAGCTGGCGCAGCTTGATCAGCGTGGTGTTGGGGTCGGCGGCAAAGACCTGCTCGGCGGTGGACGCCAGTTGCAGGAAGACCGGATCGTGCTCGGCAAGAAAGGAGAAGTTGCGCGAAGTGGCCATGCCCCGGGGTGTGGCGCCACCGGGGTGGCGCTTGCATACAGCATTGAGGCGAATGTAACCGAAAAGCCGCAACGGAGCGACGTGGCGCAGACGAGTAGCGCAGAGGGGGTGGGAAACAACGGATTGAGGCCACATCCGCGCGGACGCAGAATGATTCATCGACTCGTTCCCGGAATCGCCCATGTCCATCAGCGTCCTCGACCTGTTCAAGATCGGCATCGGTCCATCCAGCTCGCACACGGTCGGACCGATGCGTGCCGCACATGACTTCGCCGCGACGCTGGCGCAGCAGGGCCTGCTCGACCGCGTCTGCCGCATCGAGGTGAAGCTCTATGGGTCGCTGTCGGCGACGGGCATCGGCCACGGCACCGACCGTGCCGTCGTGGCCGGCTTGATGGGCGCGCGCCCGGACGAGGTCGAGCCGGACTTCCTCATCACCGCCGTCGACCGGGTGCGGCGCGACGGCGAGCTCGCGCTGATGGGCGCGCGCGCGCTGCCTTTCGACTGGGCGCGCGACATGCGGCTGTTGCCGGTGAGCCTGCCCTACCACCCGAATGCGCTGCGCCTCACCGCGTTCGATGGCGATGCACGCGCGATCCACGAGAACACCTACTACTCGGTCGGCGGCGGCTTCGTCGCGGACGAGGCGCAGGCGCGGGCCGGCAGCGGGGCCGAGGCCGACGTCGTGCTGCCCTACCCCTTCGACACCGGCGCCGAAATGCTCGCGCAATGCCACCGCCACGGCTTGCGCATCAGCGAGTTGATGCTGGCCAACGAAAGCGCCTGGCGCAGCGAGGCCGACACGCGCGCCGCGCTGCAACGCATCTGGGCCGCAATGCGCAGTTGCGTGGCGCGCGGCATCGCGCAGGAAGGCGTGCTGCCCGGCGGCCTCAAGGTTCGCCGTCGTGCCGCGGCCCTGCACCGCAAGCTCGCCGAGCGCGACACCGGTCACAACCTGATCAGCGACACCATGGTGGCGCTCGACTGGATCGACCTCTACGCGCTGGCCGTCAATGAAGAGAACGCCGGCGGCGGCCGGGTCGTGACCGCGCCCACCAACGGCGCGGCCGGCATCATTCCGGCGGTGCTGCACTACTACATGGATTTCATGCCCGGCAGCGGCGAGCACGACGTCGAGACCTTCCTGCTCGCGGCCGCGGCCGTGGGCGCGCTGTGCAAGAAGAACGCGTCGATCTCCGGCGCCGAGGTCGGCTGCCAGGGCGAGGTGGGCTCGGCCTGCGCGATGGCGGCCGCGGGCCTGGCCGAGGTACTGGGCGGCACGCCCGAGCAGGTCGAGAACGCTGCCGAGATCGGCCTCGAGCACAACCTGGGGCTGACCTGCGACCCGGTCGGTGGCCTGGTGCAGATTCCCTGCATCGAACGCAACGCGATGGCCGCGGTCAAGGCGATCAACGCCGCCCAGCTCGCCCTGCGCGGCGACGGCGCACACGCGATCTCGCTCGACCAGGTGATCCTGACGATGCGTGACACCGGCCGCGACATGCTGGACAAGTACAAGGAAACCTCGCGCGGCGGCCTGGCCGTCAGCTTCCCGGCGTGCTGAGTCATTCCCGGACGACGATCCGGCAACAGGACACCCGAAGATGGAACTGAAGTGGCTGGAAGACTTCCTCAGCCTGGCCGAGAGCGGCAGCTTCTCGCGCTCGGCCGAGCAGCGCCACGTGTCGCAGCCGGCCTTCTCGCGCCGCATCCGCGCGCTCGAGGCCTGGCTGGGCGTGGCGCTGGTCGACCGCAGCACCTATCCGACCCGGCTGACCGAAGCCGGCGAGGCCTTCAAGGGGCCGGCGATCGACCTGCTCAACCGCCTGCATGCGGCGCGGGCGCAGGTGCGCGGTCACCAGGCCATCGCCAGCGATGCGCTGGTGGTTGCCGTGCCGCATACCCTCGCCTTCGCCTTCTTCCCGGCCTGGCTGGGACGGCTGAAGCAGAGCTTCGGCGAGGTGCCCACGCGCCTGGTGGCGGGCAATGTCCATGATGTGGTGATGATGCTGGCCGAAGGCGGCTGCGACCTGCTGCTGTGCTACCACCATCCGGCCCACCCGGTGTGGCTGGACCCGGCGCGCTTCGAGGGGCTGTCCCTGGGCGTCGAGCACGTCCGCCCCTACCTGCCGCGCCAGCACACGGGCAATGCGAACTGGCAGCTGCCCGGCACGGCCAGGGCGCCGATCCCCTTCCTGCGCTACGGACCGAACACCTACCTGCGGCGCATGGTCGACACCATCCTCGACCGTGCCAGCCAGCCCGCGCACCTTGCCCTGCAGTACGAGTCGGACATGGCCGAGAGCCTGAAGGCGATGCTGCTGGCCGGCCACGGCCTCGCCTTCCTGCCGGCAAGCGCGGTGAGCCGCGAGCTGGCGCGCGGCGAGGTCGTGAGCGCGGGCGGACCGGAGTGGAGCCTGGACATGGAGGTACGCCTGTACCGCGATCGCGCGAACCGGCGGCCCGAGCTGAACCGCCTGTGGGACCACCTTGCAACGCAGGCCGGCCATCCGGATCGGCCGGCCGACCCGTACAAGGGCGTCGCACCGCAAGGTCATGCATGAAACGCATGACCCGATGAGGCAACGGCATGTGCCTGCACGATCGCAAGGCACAGAATTCGTGCATCACCCAACCCCCGGAGGGACGAACATGAGCGCGACACCCCAGACTCAGCAAGACCTTGACCGCATTGCCGGCCTGTCCTACCTGAACCCGGCGGCACCGGAACCGTGGGCCAGCTTCGTCGAACAGATCGAGCGCGTGCGCCCCTACCTGGGTTCGCTGGAACGCTGGATCGAGACGCTCAAGCATCCGAAGCGCACCCTGATCGTCGATGTGCCGATCGAGCGCGACGACGGCACCGTGGCCCACTACGAGGGCTACCGCGTGCAGCACAACCTGTCGCGCGGACCCGGCAAGGGCGGCGTGCGCTTCCACCCGGACGTGACCCTGAACGAAGTGATGGCACTGGCCGGCTGGATGACGATCAAGAACGCCGCGGTCGGCCTGCCCTTCGGCGGCGCCAAGGGCGGCATCCGCGTCGATCCGAGCAGCGTCAGCAAGGGCGAACTGCAGCGCATCACGCGCCGCTACACCTCCGAGATCGGCATCATCATCGGCCCCGACAAGGACATTCCCGCGCCTGACGTCGGCACCAACGCGATGACGATGGCGGTGATGATGGACACCTTCTCGATGAACCGTGGCGGCACCGCTACCGGCGTCGTCACCGGCAAGCCGATCGCACTGGGCGGCAGCCTCGGGCGGCAGGAAGCAACCGGGCGCGGGGTGTTCATCACCGCGCGCGAGGCAGGCCGCCAGATGGGTGTGCCGATCGAAGGCGCGCGGGTGGTGGTGCAAGGCTTCGGCAACGTCGGCGGCATCGGCGCGCGACTGTTCCACGCGGCCGGCGCGCGTGTGATCGCAGTCGCCGATCACACCGCAACGCTGGTGAACGAAGCTGGCATCGACATCCCGGCGGCGATGGCACACGCCGCAGAAAACGGCGGCCTGAAGGGCTTTGCAGGCGCCTCGCCGATCGACATCGAGGATTTCTGGCGGCTCGAGTGCGAGTTCCTGGTCCCGGCCGCACTCGAAGGGCAGCTCACGGTCGAGCGCGCCGCTGGCGTACGTGCCCGCATCGTGGTCGAAGGCGCCAACGGCCCGACGACCCCGGCGGCGGACGACGTGCTGCGCGAGCGCGGCACCCTCGTCGTGCCCGACGTGCTCGCCAACGCGGGCGGCGTGACCGTGTCGTATTTCGAGTGGGTGCAGGACTTCTCGAGCTTCTTCTGGACCGAGGACGAGATCAACGAGCGCCTCGAACGCATCATGGTCGGCGCCTTCTCTGCGATCTGGAAGCTCGCGCAGGAAAAGCACGTTTCGCTGCGGACCGCTGCCTTCATCATCGCCTGCCAGCGCGTGCTGGAAGCGCGCGCCGAGCGCGGGCTTTACCCCTGATCGGACGTACGCAGTCCAGCAAAAGAGGAACGGGGCCGCAAGGCCCCGTTCCTCTTTTGCTGGACTAGAACGACAGAGACATCAGCCGCGCAACAGGCTGGGGGCCTGCTGGCCCGGCGGCGTGGCGGCATCGCGTGCGACGGCAGCCTGTTCGACGTCGCGGTAGGCCTCTACGGCGCGCTGCGCCGTGTAGCTGACCTGCCCATCCTCAGCCGGCGCCCCCTGCACGGCCGCAGCCGCCCGGGCTTCGGGCGTGTTCTGATCGGGCTGCGCGGGACGACTGGCCTGGCTGCGCGCCGCATCACTGAGCGTGACGACGGCACTGGCTGGTTCCGAAGCAGCAGGCGAAGCCGGCGCGTCGGGCCGCGTCGGCGCCTGCAAGGCGCGGGGATCGGTGATCCGCGCCTCGGACTGGCGCATCAGCTCGCGCGGCTGCATCGCGGCACTGCTCGAGATTCCGTCCATGGCTACACCTCGTCGGGTTCGTTACGACTGACAGTTTAGACCTGCCGGTCACCGGATACGACAACAAACCGCACACATCGATCCAGGATGCGCCTAGCCAGCGCGAGGCATCCTGTCACGACATCGAAGCGCCCGAGCGACGCAAGCCCCTCTAGAATGAAGTATGCATGTCACCAGGAACGGGAAACGACGATGAATGCGACGATCCGCTTCGCCAGCCTGCTGCTCGGCACGACCCTGCTATCCCTCCCCGCTTACGCGGACGAGATCGACTGCAGCGGCAGCATGGGCGCCGTCTCCATCGACGGCGACATCCGCGTGCCCTTGGGCCGCACCTGCACGCTGAACGGCACGCGCGTCGACGGCAACGTCAGGGTTGCCCGCGCAGCCACCCTGCTGGCCCGCGACGTGAAGGTCGAGGGCAACATCCAGGCCGAGGGCGCACGCCAGGTGTCCTTGCTTGGCGGCTCCTACGTGGGCGGCAATGTCCAGCTCGAACAGGGCAGTTCGGTGAAGGTGGATACCGCCGAGGTCGACGGCGACATCCAGCTGTTCTCGAACAGCGGCGCGGTGCATGTGAATCGCAACCGGGTGGATGGCAACCTGCAGTGCAAGTCGAACCAGCACCCGATCACCGGCGGCGGCAACCGCGTGCGCGGCAACAAGGAGGATCAGTGCGCCGGGCTGTGACGCGCGCTGTTCAGGGTGCCGTGCCCGACGGCGCTGCAGGGGAGAACGCCTGCCGGAACTCGGAGGGCGTGAGCCCCTGGTGCCGCGCGAAGAAGCGCGAAAAGTAGGCCGGATCGCGGAAGCCGAGGGAGTAGCCGATGCCGGTCACGTCGAGATCGGAATACGCGAGCAAGCGTCGCGCCTCCAGCAGCAGGCGTTCGTGGATCAGGTTCTGCGCATTGGTGCCGGCCTCGCGCCGGCAGCTCGCGTTGAGCTGCTGGGGCGACACGCCCAGGCGCTGCGCGTAGAAGCTCACCGGCTGCCAGTCGCGGAAGTGCTGCTCGATGAGCATGTGGAAGCGCTCCACGCGCTGCCGGATGCGGTCCTGCGACGCGCGCTCGGCGGTTGCCCCGCCGGCGCGGGCAAGCTCCACCACCACCAGTCCGAGGATCGCCATCAGCATGCTGATGCGCCCGGGCTGATGGCCCGCGTACTCCCGTCCGAACTGCTCGAAGCGCAGTCGCATGCGTTCGACACTTTCCTCGCCCTCGGCCAGCGGCAGGTAGCGCAGCGAGTCGAATGCCACCCGCAGATCAGGCGAAAGTACAAGCAATTCGCCCAGCAGCGCCTGCGGCAGCGTCACGATGTGCCCCACCATGTCGGGCGAAAAGCGAAAGCCATGGATGTGACGCGCCGGCACCATGACCAGGCACGGCGTCTGCAGCTCGAAGCTGCGCGTCTCGAAGGTCATGCGCGCCTCGCCCGATAGCAGAAACACGATCTGCATCAAGCCGTCATGGCTGTGGGGAGTGATTTCCCAGTCATGCAGCGCGCTGCGCGCGGCGATCGTCTCGTAGTGCACCGGCTCGGGCGTCGGCCACAGTTCCTTTTCGCCGAACAGCTTGTAGGTGGGCACGCCGGGCAGGGCCATCGCTTCGTCCTTGATCCATGTAAACAAGCGCACAGTCAGCATGCCACGACTTTCTAAAAGTACAAGCATTCACGATGTGGAGTTCAAGCGGGGCGACATTCCGATACTTATAGTTCAGTCCGTCCCCGCGACAACAATCCCACGAACGGAGAGAGACTCATGCAAACACAAGTCGGCATCATCGGCGGCGGCCCCTCGGGCCTGTGCCTCGCCCGCCTGCTCAGCCTGTCGGGCATCAAGAGCGTCATCCTCGAGCGCCAGGACCGCGCCTACGTCGAAGCCCGCATCCGCGCCGGCATCCTCGAGCAGGGCATGATCGACCTGATGCGCCGCGCCAAGGTGAGCGAGCGCATGGACAAGGAAGGCCTGGTCCACGACGGCATCGTGCTGACCTTCAACGACCGCGAAGAGCGCATCGACATGAAGTCGCTCACCGGCGGCCAGCAGGTCATGGTGTACGGCCAGACCGAGCTGACCAAGGACCTGTACGACGCGGTGCTGAAGGACGAGAACATCACCGTCATCTTCAACGCCAGCGACGTGCGCCCGATCAACTTCCTCGAAGGCAAACCGCAGCTGCAGTTCTTCAAGGACGGCCAGCAGATCACGGTCGACTGCGACTACATCGCCGGCTGCGACGGCTACCACGGTGCCTCGCGCGCCTCGGTGCCGCGCGACATGATCACCGAGTACGAGCGCATCTACCCCTTCGGCTGGCTGGGCCTGCTGTCCGACACCCCGCCGGTGCACGAAGAGCTGATCTATGCCAACCACAAGCGTGGCTTCGCACTGTGCTCGCAGCGTTCGCACACCCGCAGCCGCTACTACCTGCAGGTCGGCCTGGACGAGAAGGTCGAGGACTGGTCCGACGAGCGTTTCTGGGAAGAGCTGAAGAAGCGCCTGCCCGAGCACATCGCCGCCAAGCTCGTCACCGGCCCCTCGCTCGAGAAGAGCATCGCCCCGCTGCGCTCCTTCGTCACCGAGCCGATGCGCTTCGGCAACATGTTCCTGGTCGGCGACGCCGCCCACATCGTGCCGCCGACCGGTGCCAAGGGCCTGAACCTGGCCGCGTCCGACATGTACTACCTGTCGACCGCACTGATCGCCCACTACACCGAAGGCCGCGACGACCTGCTCGACCGCTACTCGGAGACTGCGCTGCGCCGCGTCTGGGCCGCCGTGCGCTTCTCGTGGTGGTTCACCTCGATCATGCACAAGTTCAACGACGACCCAATCGAGCACAAGATCCAGATCGCCGAGCTGGACTACCTGATGAGCTCGACCGCCGGCAAGACGACCATCGCCGAGAACTACGTCGGCCTGCCGTTCGACCCGACCTTCAAGTAAGCCTCATCGCGCGCCGGAAAGCGGCGCCGCATGCCAGAACGGGCGTCACCCACAAGGTGTCGCCCGTTTTTTCGACTTGAAACGCGTCAGTTATTCATGCTGTGAACTAAGCCCATTGCGATACCGGGATAGGCAATCACCAGGCCCAGTACCACCAACATTGCCAGTACGAAAGGCATGCTGCCAGCGAACACCTCGGTCATCGGTCCCACCCGTGCGCCGTCCATACGCGTGCGCAGGCCCTGCATCACGAAGAGGTTCATGCCGACCGGCGGCGTAATCAGCGAGAGCTCGACAAGGATCACCGCCAGCACACCGAACCACACCAGATCGACCCCCGCCATCTTGAGGATGGGCAGCAGGATCGGCAGGGTGCAGACGATCATCGCCATGCTCTCCATGAACATCCCCAGCACGATGAAGATCAGGGCGATGATCAGGATGAGCTGCAGCTGGCTCAGGCCCAGGCCAGCGATCCAGTTCGAGATCGCCGCGGGCACGCCACCGAGCGTGAGTACGAACTGCAGCACGAACGCCGACGCCACAACCAGCAAGACCATGCTCGTTGTCGACGCGGTGGCGATAAAGACCTCGCGCAGCATGATGCGACTCACACGCCCCTTGATGAGGGCCATCAGGAAGGCCCCCACCGAGCCAAAGGCCGCGGCCTCGGTCGGGGTCGCGACGCCCGCGTAGATCGTGCCCAGCACCATGCCCATCAGGAAGATCACCGGCAGCACCGCCACCAAGCCCCCCAGCCGCTCCGCCCAGTTCACCTTCAGATCGAGGCGCGGTGCCTTGTGCGGTGCAAATAGCGCGGCGCCGAAGATGACCACCATGAAGGCCAGCATCATCAGCAATCCAGGGACGACACCCGCCATGTAGAGCTGGGCGATCGAGACCTCGGCCATGATCGCGTAGATGATCATGATCACGCTGGGCGGAATCAGGATGCCGAGAGTGCCACCGGCGCTGATCGAACCCACGGCAAGCTTCTCATCGTAGCCATGGCGGCGCATCTCCGGCAGCGCGACTGCGCCGATGGTGGAGGTTGTCGCGACGCTCGAACCACAGATGGACGAAAACAGGCCGGAGGCCAGCACGTTCGAGTGCAGCAGTCCGCCTGGCACACGCCCCATCCACTTGGTAAGGATGGTGTACAGTTCCTCGGTCACCCCGCTACGCAACAGCAACTCACCCATCAGGATGAACAGCGGGACAACGATCATGCCGCTGTTGCTGAAGCTGTTCCACGGGATCTGGCCGAAAAAGCTCGAAATGTCGCCGATGTGCAGCGCACCGGTAATCGCGGCGGTCAGCCCGAGCGCGCTCGCGACATGAAAACTCAGCGCAAACAGGCTGAAGAGAACCAGCAATGAAGTTACAACGATGGCGATCATGTCATTGTCCTTGGCTGTAAGTAGAACCACGGACGCCGACGCGGGCGGCAAGGAACGCATCCAGCAATGCGACGGTTGCCGTTAGCGCAAAAATCAACATGCCGAAGGTCGATACCGCTTGGGGAATGTAGAGCTGCATCTCGATGATGGACTGCGGCAACATGGCCCCGATGTCGTAGGACTCCATCGTCATCACGTAGAACGCGTAAGCGAGCAACCACCCTAGCGATGCGAGGCCGAATAAGGCGAAGATGTCGAACACACGCCTTGCCGCTCGCGGCAACAAGGGCAGCACCACGTCGGAACGGACATGCGTTCCTGCATTCACACCCAGCGCGAGCGCCCAAGTTGCGCCCAATGCGAGCACCATCGCGGCGATCTGGTCCGATACGCCGGTAAACGGGCCGCCGAGCGTACGGCTAAGCCCATCGGCGGTCATGTAGAAAGCGAGCAGCAGAAACAGCAAGCCACTCACCCAGGCCATCCACAAGGCCAGACGCGCCAGCAGTCGTCTGAAAAATGTCACGGGAGTCCCCCTGTGAAAGCCCCCGGGGCAGCGCGAACGCCGGCCAGGGGGTGAATCGGGTCAATCGGTTCAGCTCAGGGTGTAACCCACGATCGGCGCGATGAACTCGTTGAAGGCCGCCTTTGCCTTCGGTCCGGAGCGTCCCGCCCACCACGGCACGATATTCTCGGCGGAGATCTTGGTGAGGCGCGGAACCCACTCCGGCTTGGCCTCGCGCGTCAGGACCATGCCCTTCTCAAGGGCGTACTCGAAGCCCAGGGTGTCGTTGTCGCGCCCCAGTTGCCAGCCCAGATCGGTCAGTTCCTTGCTGACGTCCGTGAAGATGCTCCGCAGGTCGGCAGGTATTTTTGCCAGGCTACGCGACCCCATCACGATGTAGGAACCCATCGGCGGGATGTTCACGTTCGTCATGTACTTGGTGACCTCCCACAGGCTGCTCGCCTTGACATGCTCGGTCCCGGTGATTGCGCCGTCGATCACGCCGCGCTGCAGGGACGGGTATACATCGGCTGTTGTCATGCTCAGGGGCTCGGCACCGAGCTCCGTCAGGAATCGCGCCTGTGCGGGGGCGAACACGCGGATCTTCTTGCCCTTGAAGTCTTCCAGGGTCTCCAGCGGGAACTTGGTGTACATGAACATGGTGGACCAGCAGAACGAGCCGACGATGCGTCCCCCGATCACGACTTCGTTCTTCGCCACCACGTTCTCCGTCCACACGTCATAGAGCTGACGTGACTGCTCGAAACTGGTGGAGATGCCCGGCAGGTCGCAGGCCTCGATCAGCGGGAAGTCACTCGCCACGTAGCCCGGCAGGACTTCCGCCATGTCGATCACGCCGCTCTTGAGTACACGCAGCATCTCGGGGCCACCAAGGCCAAGCTCGCCGATGGTGGTGATCTCGATGGCCAACCGCCCCTGGCTGCGCGCCGCAACCTGGTCCTGCAACCACAGCCACTTCTTGTATGACTCGCCGTTGCGGTGCTGCACTACGGCCTTCAGCGTCATCGCCTTGTCCGCGGCAAAGCCGCTTCCGGCGAAGCCCGTCGCGGCCGCTGCGGCAGCCATACCTCCACAGCCTTTCAGAAAACGTCGACGGCTCAGGGCGTCGCTCATCAGAGGGTGTGAATGCTTGATCATGGTGTCTCCTTTTGATGGTTATGATTGAACCGGCGCCCGCAGCGCTCCCGGGAACTGCAGGCATGGCTCCCCCCGCCCGACGACGCGCGGGCGGGAGCCACCTCTCAGGCAGCGCTCAATAAGTCGCGCGACCGCCGGAGAGGTCGAATGTCGCGCCCGTGGTGAACGAACATTCTTCCGATGCGAGCCAGGCCACCATGTTGGCAACCTCCTCGGGAAGGCCGGGACGGCCCATCGGTACTTTGGCCAGCAGTGCCGCCCGCAACTCGGGCGACATCTGCTCCACCAGCGCGGTCTTGACTGCCGCGGGTGCGACGGCATTGACGCGAATGCCAGTGCGGGCGAGTTCTTTACCTTGCGACTTGACCAAGGCGATGACGCCGGCCTTGGCGGCCGAGTAAGCAGCCTGATCGGCATTGCCTTCCTTGCCGGCAATCGAGGCGATGTGGACGATCCGTCCATACCCGCCCCGCAACATCGGCTTTACCACTGCACGCGAGCACAAGAAGGCGCTACGTAGATTGATGGCCAGGGTGCTGTCCCATTCATCAACACTGACTTCATGCACCGGTCGCGACGGGCCGGTCACCCCGACTCCATGCACAAGAACGTCCAGCCGGCCGAAATGCGCACAAATTTCTCCGACGACGCGCTCGACGTCGGCCGCATCGGTGGCGTTGCACCGCAACGCCAGGGCTCCCGGAAATTCGTCCGCCAATGTCTGGATTCGAGCCAGATCACGATCGATCAAGGCCAAGGCCATGCCATCCCGCACCAAGCGGCGCGCAATCGCCGCGCCGATACCCCCTCCGGCGCCCGTGATCAGAGCCACCTTGCCCTGCGTGTCCTCGCTGCTCATGCCGGCACCCTACGCGCGGCATCGACCGTCCGGTAATGCGCGATCGTCAGTGCGACCCCTTCCGCGAGCGACGTTCGCGGGCGATTCGGAAAGAAGTCATCGAGCTCCGCCTCGCTTTGTCCGATCGCAATCGGCAGCGGCGGCCCTTCGGCACTCACGCGGGCATCGGGCACGATGCGACGGATCTCCACCAGCACGTCGTCCACGCTAGCCGTCTCGCCCACGAAGTTGCATACCCGCGCGCCCTGCGGCTTGCCAAGCACGGCATGGACAAAGGCTGCCGCCACGTCCTCCACATACACCAGCCCGGACGAACCGGTAAAGGGCAGCACATACGGTTCGCCCTGCGCGGCCGCCTTGCACGCCAGCGTTGGTCCGGCACTGAGGCCGGTATCACGCCCCGGGCCATACACCACGAAGGGCCGGAAACCAACGCTCGCGATACCGTGATCGTGCCAGTAGGCCCGCGCCGAACCTTCACAGGCGAGCTTGAAGGCACCGTAGTGCGTCGTAGGCTCCGGTACCTGCCCGCTATGCGGTCCGAACACACCCGCGCTACCCGCATAAATCACCGCGCCAATACCATGGCGGCGCGCCGCTTCGAACGCATTCAAGGTACCGATCAGATTGACCTCGGCCCCCAAGACCGGGTCCGCCGCACACGCCGGCGTCAGCACTCCAGCCAGGTGGATGATCCCTTGGCAGCCTTCTGCGGCAAGCAAGACGTCATCGCGATTGCGAATGTCACCGACCACCCACACCAGATCACGCGCCACATGCTGCCCGGCGATCTCCGCCATCCGGTGGCGGTTGTTGGTGACATCGAACACGCGCGGCTCGACACCCCGTTCGACCAGCTGGCGGACAATCCAAGCGCCGAGGAAGCCGCTGCCGCCTGTTATAAGTATTCTCACTTCACCTCCTTGAATTTTTTATCGATTCTAGGAAAAGCGAGCGGGCGGGGAACTAGGCGAAACGCAAGGTGCAAGCTTGCGTCTCGCAAACTTGCTGGCAGACCTCCTGGCGATCAGACGGCCAGGGTCGCCGCACCGGCCCGTCCCGGGTCGGCACACACCTCATGGACCAACTGGCGTAGCCAACGATTGCCCGGATCGAGATGAAAGCGCTCGTGCCAGTACTGCATGACGGTGAACGGCGGAATCGGCACCGGACACGGATGGACATCCAGCCCGGACATCTGTGCCAGGGTATATCCGGTCAGACTCGGAACCGTCGCAATCAGGTCGCTGCCGGAGATCATCGCGGGCAGCCCCAGGTAGACAGGGATCTCCACGCACACCTTGCGTTGCACCTGATGGCGGGCCATTGCGGCCGTTAGCATCGCGTGTCCCGTGCCATGCGGAATATCGACATGCTCCGCCTCTGCATACAGGTCGACACCGAACCGCGAACGGATGATCGGGTGCTCCGGGCTCACCAAGCAGACCCAGCTCTGATCGAACAAGGCCTGCTGGTAGAATCCAGTTTCGAGGGTCGGGATATAGCCCAGTGACAGATCCGCCTCACCGCTTGCAAGCAGGCTCGACGCGTTGCCATCGAGCTTGACCGCTTCCAGCCTCACCTGCGGCGCCCTGCGGCGCAGGAGTGCAAGTATCCTGGGCAGCAGCGTCAGTATCGCGCCGTCACTCAGGCACACGCGGAAACGCCGGCTGGCTGCCCGCGGATCGAACGCATCGGGCTCCCTCGTCAGCGCATACATGGCCGCCAGGGCGCTGCGCACGAGCGGCATCATCGTCTCGACGCGCGGCGTCGGCTGCATGCCCGCCGGCGTTCTGACGAACAGCGGATCACCGGTCAGCTCGCGCAGGGCTCCCAGCCAGATGCTCATCGTCGGAGCGCTCTGCCCGAGCACCTCGGCGGTGTGGCTGAGCCTGCGGGTACTGTAGAGAACGTCCAGAAAGCGGAGGTACTTGACGTCGACCAAGGGCGCTTCATGAAGCGCCCCAGGGGGCGCTGCGCTCGCGGGAATGCTGCCCATGCTAATGCCCCCTGCTCAGAACAACGCCCGGATCTCGCTCAAGGTGTCGACCCGGGTCACATGCCCGGCCAGCGCCCCGAGCTGCAGATCGCTCATCCGGTAGGCGACAACCCGCGCGCCCGCAGTCAGTCCAGCCTGCACACCGGGCAGGCTGTCCTCGACCAGCAGGCACCGATCGATCGCCACGCCCATGCGCTGCGCAGCCACCTCGATCAGACGCGGGTCCGGTTTCCACGCCTCAACTTCGAAGGCACTGACGATCCGCCCTTCGAAATGCGGCAGCAGCCCGGTCACCGCCAAGCAGGTCTCGATCTTGCTGACGGGCCCGTTCGACGCCACACATTTCTCGATCTCCAGGCCACTCACCAACGCCAGCGCACCAGGCATGGCCTTGAGCCGCTGACGGAACACCACCGGCGTACGTGCGCGAAAGTGCGCCGTGAGAGCCTGCGCATCCAGCACCGGAAACGCCTGACACAGTTCGTCGACCACTGTCGCAAAGCGCCGGCCGTGAAAGCGTGGCATCAGCTCAGCCGCGCTCAGCCTCACGCCGGCTTCCGCCAGCAGTTCCAACACGATCTCGACGGCCAGCCCTTCACTGTCAACCAGCGTGCCGTCGCAATCGAATATCACCCCATCGATCTTCATTCGTCCTCCTGAAGGCCGCTACCGACCTCGTTGACTTTGCCACTGCGCAGCCCTGTTACACCGCAGACATCATGCACGCGTTGCAGTTACTTCTGAAATATGTTTTCATTTTGGAACTGCATTTCAATTTTTACAAAAACGGGCTTCACGGAGACGATACATGAGCCACCCCCTTCAGTCCCTCAGCGGCGAAACCCGTGTCCTCGCGATCATGGGTGACCCGATTGCACAGGTGAAATCGCCCGCAGGCGTTACCGCGACCTTGCACGAACGGGGCGTGAATGCAGTCATGGTGCCGGTCCATGTCAGCCCGGCCGACCTCGCCACGCTGGTGAGCGGCATCAGCCTTGCCAAGAACTTCGACGGCATCAGCATGACCGTGCCGCACAAGTTCGCCGCCCACGCGCTGTGTGCCACCGCCACCGATCGTGCGAATTTCCTGAGCGCCTGCAACATCATGCGCCGCAACCCTGACGGCAGCTGGCATGGCGACATGTGTGATGGCGAAGGCTTCGTTGCCGCGGCGCGCGCGGTGGGCTGTCAGCCCGAAGGCAAGCGCGCTCTGTTGGTCGGCGCCGGTGGCGCAGGCTCGGCCATCGCCCTGGCTCTGCTCGACGCCGGCGTCTCCGAACTGGCCGTGCATGACGGTGACACCCAACGTTGCGATGCCTTGATCACCCGCCTGCGCAGCGTGCATGGCGACAAGGTCATCGCCGGCAGCAATGACCCGAGCGGCTTCGACGTCATCGTCAACGCCACGCCCGCCGGCATGCGCGCCGATGACCCACTGCCGGTTCAGGCCGACAAGTTCGTCGCGGGCATGTTCGTCGGCGACGTGATCACCGTACCTGCCGTCACACCGATGATCCAGGCCGCGCGGGACAAGGGCTGCCTGACGCAGATCGGCACCGGCATGTTCGCTGCCGTGCGCGATCGGATGATCGACTTCCTGCTCGAAGCCGGTCCACTGGCCCGCTGAGCGTCTACCGCGTCCCTTCGGGGCGGGCGCCCTGGCCAAGCCGGCAGGCCACAGAACTCCTCCGCCCGCCCCATCTTTTTGCTCGAACCGGATCAATCCGATGAACGCTGCGACCGCCTCTGCCTCACCCGTTTCCAACGCGCCCATCGAAGTCGACCTGCTGGTGGTCGGCTCCGGAGCAGGCGGCCTGTCGAGCGCAGTGGTCGCCGCCGAGCTCGGCCTGAAAGTCCTGGTGGTCGAGAAGGAATCCGTCTATGGCGGCACCTCGGCCTGGTCGGGCGGCTGGCTATGGATTCCGCGCAATCCGCTGGCTGTGGAAGCCGGTATCGTCGAAGACATCGAGGTGCCACGCACCTATCTGCGCAATGAACTGGGCGAGCACTACGACGCCGACCGCGTCGATGCTTTCCTGACGCATGGCCCGCGCATGGTGGACTTCTTCCGCAAGAAAACCACCGTGCAGTTCATCGACGGCAACCTGATCCCCGATTTCCACGGCAAGCAGCCAGGCGCGGCTACCGGCGGACGCTCGGTGTGCGCGGCACCGTTCGACGCACGCGAACTTGGGGCGCACGTCAAGCGTCTGCGTCCGCCGCTGGACCTCATCGCACCCTGGGGCATGGGCATCGCATCGGGGACCGACCTGCGTCATTTCATGAACAGCCTGCGGTCGTGGGAATCCTTCCGCCACGTTACCCGCCGCGTACTGGTGCATTTCATGGATCTGCTCCTCCACCGCCGCGGCATGAGGCTGGTCAACGGCAACGCCCTGGTCGCGCGGCTGGCCAAGTCCGCATTCGATCGCGACGTGCGGATCTGGACCGATAGTCCGGTGCGCGAGTTGATCGTCGAGAATGGCAAGGTGCATGGCGCCTTGGTGAGCACGGCATTCGGCGGTGCCCCACGCGGCGACATCGAAGTTCGCGCCCGTTGTGGCGTAGTGCTGGCCGCTGGCGGCTTTCCGCACGATCCCAAACGGGCTCAACGCTTGTTTCCACATACACCGACAGGACGCGAGCACTGGTCCGCCGCGCCTTTCAGCAACACCGGCGACGGTCTGCGCCTGGGCGAAAGCGCGGGCGGCACGGTCCCGGACACACTGCCGGCGGCCGGCGCCTGGGCGCCCGTGTCTCGCGTGGAACGCAAGGACGGCAGCGTAGGTCATTTCCCGCATCTGATCGAGCGTGCCAAGCCGGGCATCATCGCCGTGCGCCGCGACGGCAACCGCTTCGTGAATGAAGCCGGGTCCTACTACGACTTCATTTCTGCGCTATTCGCCACCACACATCAAGGCGACGCGGCAGAAGCCTGGTTGCTGTGCGACCACCGCTTCATCCGTCGCTACGGGCTGGGCCGTGTGCGTCCCGCACCTTTTCCGCTCGGCCCCATGCTGCGCTCGGGCTACCTGAAACGCGGCGACAGCATCGAAGCGCTGGCACATGCCTGCGGCATCGACGCAGCCGGCCTAGCTGCGACCGTGGCGCAATACAACCGCTACGCCCAGCGCGGCGAAGACCCCGCCTTTGGTCGTGGCGATACCCCATACAACCGCATCAATGGCGACGCAGGCCATCAACCGAACCCCTGCGTCGCCCCGATCGAAAGCGGCCCCTACTACGCGGTTCACGTGCTGCCCGGCAGCCTGGGCACCTTTGCCGGCCTGCGCACCGACGCCGCGGCCCGCGTGCTGGATGCCGACGGCCAGCCCATCGACGGCCTGTACGCCTGCGGTGCGGACATGTCGAGCGTGATGGGCGGGCGCTATCCAAGCGGTGGCATCACGTTGGGTCCGGCAATGACCTTCGGCTACATCGCAGCTCACCACGCAGCAGGTGTCGCGCTGGAAGGTGCCCCCGCATCTACGCAATGCCATGCCATGACGGGCAGCGCTCCGCACATCCCGCACGAAACCGTTGCCGTCTGGAGGCCTGACGAAAGCAGCGAACGCCGCCGCGCATGACACCCCCTAATAACCACAACACGGAAGAGACAATGATCCCCACCCCCGCCCTACCGCCGTTTTCCCTGTCGCAGCTCACCGCGTTGGACCACAAACCGCCACAACTTGTCGAACTGGCGGCACGCTGCGGCTACAGCCACGCCGGCATCCGGCTGCTGCCCGCGGCGCCTGGCGGCGCCGCCTATCCGCTGATGGACGACGAAGCACTGCTGCGGGAAACACTTGCGCGTATTGCCGATACCGGCGTGAAGATCTTCGACCTGGAGATGATCCGTCTGAATGCCGACTTCGATCCGGCGCAGTACACGCGCTTCTTCGAGGTGGGCCAACGCCTGGGAGCGCAATGCATATTGGTCGCCTGCGACGACGCCGACCGCGCGCGTCTGATCGACTCTTACGCCCGGCTGTGCGAAGCCGCAAAGCCCTACGGGTTGTCGGGCGACCTCGAGTTCATGCCCTGGACCGCCGCGCCGGGTATCCACGACGCCATCGAAATCATTTCCGCAGCCCGGCCGGGCAACGGCGGCATCCTCATCGACGCACTACATTTCGACCGCTCCGGCGGCACGCTGGCCGACCTCGACGGGCTCCCGCGCGAATGGTTGCACTACGCACAGATCTGCGACGGTCCCGCCGAACGGCCGACCACCACGGAGGGCCTGATCCATGCCGCACGCTGCGAGCGGCTACTGCCGGGCGAAGGCGCGATCGACCTCGCCGGCATCTGGAAGTCGTTGCCGGCGGATCTGCCGGTGGGCGTCGAGATTCCGAACGACGCACGCGTTCCCCTGGTCGGTGTCGAGCACTGGGCCCGCAGTGCGCTCGAAGCCGCCAAGGCCATCGTGATCCAAGCCAGAACCGCTGCCTGACACACCGAGGAGACACCCCATGCGCGCACTCATTACCGGCGCCAGCCGTGGCATCGGCGCCGCCATCGCCCTTCAGCTGACACGTGACGCCCGGGCCGCCGGACAGACCGTCCGCCTGGCCATCGGCGCAACCCACCCGGGCGAGCACCTCGCCAATCTGTTGTCCGAGCTGAAAAGCTTGGGCGCCGACGCCGTAGCCGTGCTGGGCGACCTGTCCGACCCAGCCGTGCCGGCACGCCTGGTGTCCGAGGCGGAGGAATTCTGCGGGGGGCTCGACGCCCTGGTCTGCAACGCCGGCATCCTCGGCCCCAGCTCACTCGCCCAGCTCGACATCGACAGCTGGGACCGCCTGTTCGCCGTCAACACCCGCGCCACCTGGCTTCTGGCCCAGGCCGCCTACCCGGCACTGAAGAACAGCTGCGGTGCAATGGTCGCCGTGGCCTCGATGGCCGGCATGCAAGCCCACCCCAACAGCGGCGCGTACTCCTCATCCAAGGCGGCGATGATCATGCTGTGCCAGCAACTGGCGCTGGAGTGGGCTACCGACGGTATCCGCGTCAACAGCCTGTCGCCCGGCATGGTGCATACCACCCTGACCGACCGTCTGTACCAGAACGCCGACGTCGCCGCGCGCCGCAAGGCCATCGTCCCGCTGCATCGCATCGGCCAACCGGAGGACATCGCCCACACTGTCGCTTTCCTGCTCAGTCCGGGCGCGACCTACATCACCGGGCAGAACATCTGCGTCGATGGCGGATTCACCCATTCGTTGATGAGCACCATCCCCGGCATGCCCAAGACGGACTGAGCGACGCAATGCACACCTCCCATTCCACGCCGCTACGTATCGCCCTGATCGGCGCAGGCATCATGGGTCGCCAGCACGTCGGCACAATGAAACGCGTGCCCGACGTCGAACTGGTCGCAGTGGTCGACCCCTTCACTCGCAGCCTGGCTGACGAAGAAGGCGTCGCCGCCTTCACCGACGCCCGGACGATGCTCTCCGTGGTGAAGCCGGACGCCGCGCTGATCGTCAATCCCAACGACCTCCATGTGCCGACCGCACTCGACTGCATCGCCGCGGGCGTACCTGCCCTGCTCGAGAAGCCGGTCGCGACCTCGCTGGATGACGCACGTCGTCTGATCGCCGCACTGCGCGACAGCCCGACCCCCATCCTCGTCGGCCACCATCGCCGCCACAACCCGGTGATTGCGCGCGCCAAAGAGATCATCGAATCCGGTGCGCTCGGCCGTCCCAGCCTGGCGACCGCACTGTGGCAAACGAAGAAGCCCGACGCCTATTACGACATGGCCTGGCGCCGCGAAGCCGGCGCCGGAGTCATCCTGATCAACCTGGTGCACGAAACCGATCTGCTCCGCCACCTCTATGGCGAAGTGCTCGAAGTGCAGGCCTTCACCAGCAATGCGCTACGCGGCTTTGCGGTGGAAGACACTGCGACGATCAACTTACGTTTCGAAAGCGGCGCACTGGCCAGCATCGTCGGCTCGGATGCCGTCGCCTCGCCCTGGGGCTGGGAAAAGAACCTCAACGAAGTGCCCAAGTTCGCCAAGGAATACGACCAGCCCTGCCTGTTGCTGTCGGGCACCGAAGGCGCGCTGTCCATTCCGCAACTCAAGCTGTGGCGCTATGGCGAACGCGCCGACTGGGAGGCCCCCCTGTCGCAACAGCAAATCGGCTACCAGGCCGAAGACCCGCAAGTGCTGCAGCTACGTCACTTCGTGCGCGTGGCACGCGGCGAAGTCGCCCCACTGATCAGTGTTGAAGACGCCGCACGCACCATCGCCGTGGTCGACGCGATCCACCAGGCGGCGCGAGAACGCCGCGCGGTGACGCCGACTTACCCCTGAACCTCCCCCTCATCCCCTCCCTTTTCTCACCGAAGGAAACCGACATGAAAAAATATGAAGTCGCCCTCATCGACATCCCGATGTTCTCCAATGCCAAGGTCTATCCGTTGATCGAGGCCTACGCCACCGCGCCACAGGCTCTCGGTCGCCTGCTCGCCATCTGGTATTCGGACATCGGCGAACTGAACCAGGTCATGGTGCTGCGCGAATTCGAGACCGCCTCCGATCTCGACGCCGAGCGCGAACGCATGATGCTGGGCGGCAAGCCCTTTGGCCTCGACAACGAACTGATGCTGGGCCTGAATCTGTCGACCTACGCGGCCTTCCCCTTCCTGCCGCCGGTCGAGACCGGTGCGCGTGGCCCGGTGTACGAAGTGCGCACCTATGGCATCAAACCCGAAGGCGTCGCTGCCACCATCGAAGCCTGGAAAGGCGCCTACGCCGCGCGCCACGCGGTGTCGCCGCTGTTGATCGCGATGTATGCGCTGGACGGCCAAGGCCCGCGCTTCATGAACATCTGGCCCTATGCGAGCACCGACGCCCGCGCCAAGGCCCGGGCCGATTCCGTGGCACAAGGCGTGTGGCCGCCGAAGGGTGGCCCGGCCCACCTGACCACGCTGCACAGCGCCATCTTCCTGCCGGCACCGAATTCGCCGCTGCGTTGAGAGCTCAGACCCGATGAATCGCCCGCTCTCGCTCGCAGCACTCACCGTGCTGGACCTCTCCCCCGCCGACATGGTGAGCTGCGCCGCGTGGGCGGGCTATTCCCACGTCGGTCTGCGCCTCAACCCGGCAACGCCGACCGAGGCGCATTACTCCACCATCGGCGATACCCCCGTGATCCGCGAGGTGCTTGCGCGCCTGCAGGATACCGGGATCAGGGTGCTGGACATCGAGATCCTGCGCCTGAAGCCCGACACGCGGGTTGCCGATTTCGAAGCCTTCTTCGAAACTGGCGCCCGCCTGGGTGCGCAGCATGTCTTGCTCGCAGGCAACGACCCCGATCAAGCACGCCTGGTCGACAACTTTGGCGCCACCTGCGATTTGGCGGCACGCTACGGTCTGGCGGCCCACCTCGAACCGATGCCGTGGACCGACGTGCGCAACGTCGCCGAAGCCGACGCGATCATCCGCGCCGCCGGGCGCGATAATGGCGGCATCATTATCGATCCGATCCATTTCGACCGCAGCGGCGACACCATTGACGGGCTTGCCGCCATCCCACCATCGCGCTTCCGCTACATGCAGTTTTGCGATGCGCCGGCCGCACGCCCGACAACCACCGAGGAAATCCTGTTTCAGGCCCGCGCCGAACGTTTGCCTCCGGCTGAAGGCGGACTGCCACTGCGCGAACTGCTAGGGGCATTGCCGGCAGGTATTACGCTGTCGATCGAGGTGCCGCAGATGGCATTGGCCCGCACTGTGGGCCCGTTCGAACGCGCACGCCGTCTGCGCGAGGCTTGCCAACATCTGCTGGCAGGCTGCTGAGATGCGGCCCTGACGGGTGAGCACGCTGACGCAAGAAGGGAGGGGATGACCCCTCCTTTTTGCGTCAATGCCTCTGGCACCTCAGCCCTGCCAGGCAGGGCTGAGGTGCCGCACTCAACGCCGTGCCCGGGCTACGGCGTCCCGAGCCGCCAGATAGGCAAACACTACTCCCGGTCCAACGGTGATCCCCGGTCCCGGATAAGTCCCGCCCATGATCGACTGCTGGTCATTGCCAATGGCATACAACCCAGGAATCGACTGTTCGGCCGCATCGAGCGCACGCGCGTTATCGTCGGTCAGGAAGCCTTTTGCCGCGCCGATATCACCCGGATAGAGACGCACAGCGTAGAACGGCGCCGTCTCGATCGGACCCAGGCTAGGGTTGGGGCCGCTCCAGTTTGCATCGCCGTTGGCTCGCTGATACAGCGTCGTACCGCGCTGGAAGTGTTCATCCACGCCGGTCCTGGCGAAGCGCCCGATGTCGGCCGCGGACTGCTCGAGATTCGCGGCATCGACGCCAAGTTTGTGCGCCAACTCCGCGAGCGTCTTGCCGGAAACGACATAGCCATCGGCCAGCGCCTCGGCCAACCCCATCTTGTTGGGCCGCACCATGCCCATACCATACTTGCGCATCCCTTCTGCATCGGTGACGAGGAAGGATGGGACCGACGGCGTAGTCTTGTTCGCCGCCTGCATGGTGATGCCGGTGAGATGGTAGGAAATCGACTCGTTGTAGTAACGCTTGCCGTGCTGATTGACGATCATCATGCCCGGCTTGGCACGGTCGAAAACGAAGTGCGGAAACACCGCCAGGCTGCCATCCTTGCGCTTGCGGATCGACACCGGCGCCCAGAAGCACGGGCTGAGTTCACCCTCGCCATAGCGCGCACCCACCGCTTCGGCCAGCTCATGCAAGGCCCCCGTGTGACCTGGACCGCCCGGACACCAATTGACGTCGGCGCCCGGCATCAGTTGCGCACGGCGCTGCGGGTGGCGATTGAAGCCGCCGGTCGCCATGATCACCCCGCCCGTCACCTCGATACGACGCGACACGCCGCGCTGACTCAAGACCAGCGCATCGACCCCTTCGGCGCCACGCCTCAACTCCGTGACACGCGTTTCCGTCATCAGGCTCACGCCACGCTCGCGGATGGACAACAACAGACGTCCGA
The DNA here is from genome assembly GCF_000310165.2 of Thauera sp. 63. Taxonomy (NCBI): domain Bacteria; kingdom Pseudomonadati; phylum Pseudomonadota; class Betaproteobacteria; order Rhodocyclales; family Zoogloeaceae; genus Thauera; species Thauera sp. 63. The sequence goes on along the minus strand of NZ_AMXC01000011.1, from coordinate 96,162 downwards.
TCAGCGCGTTACCCATCACCAATCGTGTGCCACGCGGGTAGCGCAGTCGGTCGCCGGCGTGGCGCAACATGATGCGGGTGACGTACTTGAAAGTGTCCCATGAGCCCCACCACTGCTTGATGAAGGCCATCAACCGCAAGATGTCGTCACGGTCGACCATCATGCCCTTCAGCACGGTGAACTCCGGAATGGGCGGGCGGATGAGGTTGAAGTGTTCGCCCAACAAGCGGCCATCAAACGGATAGGGCTCCAGCGCGCGGCCACACGTGGTCGATCCTTCGAGCTCGGACAGGTAGTCGGGGTGAAAGTCGCGCGGGCGGTACTTGACGTGCGAGTTGTCCTCGATCTTCGCCACCGCATCTGCGCCGTTGTCGAGGAAAGCCTGCCGGACACGCGGATCCGAGCGCTCGCCCACCGCCAGATCAAGGAATCGCTTGGCATCCTGCAATGAATCCTTCGGATTCACTTTGGGGGCATGCCGCGTCCCCACGATCCAGGTGGTCGCGCCCGAATAGGCCGTCGTGCCGCCCACATATTCGGTCGACTCGACCAATAGGACCTTGGCACCGTCGATAGCGGCATACAGCGCTGCGGACATGCCAGCGCCACCGGCGCCGACGACAACGACGTCGTAGCGCTCACCGTCCTGGATGTCTTCGATACGTTTCAGCATGAGGCTCCTCGTTCTTCTCGATGATGTACTGGATGTTATTTTTAGAACTGTATTCCACTTTAAAAGGTTGTACCAGTATTTTTTGAGCATGCCTGGTTGCGCTTTTTCGGCGCCGTTTCTCACGCATGCAGGTGTCCAGCCAGGAGGAGGCGTATGGTTCCGAAGTGGAACCAAATCCCGTTTCCATCGACCCGAAGCCAGCGTTCAAGATTTCCCTTTTACTTGAATAAAAATTTTTCTTGAACACTATTCCATTCTAGAACCTCATTCTCTATTATCGAACCCATGGCCGGATCACTTCTCTCGCGCGCCTTTGGCGCCCTCGAACTGCTTGCGAACCACCCACAGGGCATTGCCCTGCAGGATGTCGCCGATTCGCTGAACATTCCCAAGAGCGCCGCGCACCGCCTGCTGGCCTCACTGGTGGAGTACGGCTACGTGCGACAGGACACCGCAAGCGCCCACTACATGTTGACGATGCGTCTGCTGACGGTCGCACTGGGCTTCCTCGCCCGCAGCGGCATCAACGACATCGCCCAACCGCTGATGGATCGACTTGCCACCTCGACCGGTGAGTTGGTACGCCTGAGTGTCATCGAAGGCGATCCACCCAACCAGAGCCAGGTCTGGGTCGGCAAGGCACAGGGGGCGCAGCAAGGCCTGCGCTACGACCCCGACATGGGGCGCGCAGCCCCCCTGTCGTGCACGTCGACCGGGTTTGCCTGGCTGGCCTGCCTGAGTGACGAAGACGCGCTGCAACTGGTGTCGCGTCAGGGCATCGCACTGGGGCCAGAGCTCGGTCGCAATGCACCGCGGACACTGAAGGAAGTGCTGTCCTGCATCGAACTCGCGCGCGAACGAGGCTACGCCATGGTCACGGACTGCTCAGAACCAGGACTCGCGGCCATTGCGACGGCAGTCAAGCACCCGGTGACGAAAGCCGTGATCGGTGTGTTGAGCGTCTCGGGCCCGAGCGCCCGCCTGACCGAGGAGCGGATGCAGGCCCTGGCGCCTGAACTCCTGAAGACCGCAGAAGAGCTGGGACTGGGCTACCAGAACTCGAGCTTGTTCGGCGGCCGTGCGCGTAGCCATTGAGGCGCATCGTTCGCGTGGCCTCTGCTGGAGTTTGTTCGCTGTGCGCACAAACACGTATCACAGGGGACACTACGATGCCCAACCCTGAACTAGATTGGACGCACGTCGCGACAACAGCAGAACGCATCGGGAAAAGGAGACCAGCGGGCACCCGCTGGAAGCACGGCGCGAGATCCGCGAGCGTAATCGTGCACTACGGTTTGCGGCCTGATCAGGTGCGCCGCACACAAGTCACCTGAAGCACCTTGCACACCACATCCTAACCAGAGGAGACAACCATGATGAATTACCGCAAGCTGGCGGGCGTCGCTGCCCTGTCACTGCTCAGCAGCCTGGCAGCAGCACAGAGTTTTCCCGAACGTGAAGTTTCGGGGGTGATCCAGTGGGGTCCGGGTGGTGCGACCGACGTTGCTGTGCGCGGCATGGCAGCCCAAGCTGAACAGGCCCTCGGCAAGAAGCTCGTGTTACAGAACAAGGCTGGGGGCGTTGGCGTGATTGGCGCCAATTTCGTGTTGCAGCAGCCTTCAGACGGCTACACCCTGCTGATGGGGGCCGAGAACCCGGCCCTGTACAAGGTAATGGGTCTCGCCGACTTTGACTACAACGCCTTCTACCCGGTCAACATCATCTCGCGCGGCAACGTGCTGCTGGTGGCAAACAAGGACAAGTCCTGGAACAGCTTCAAGGATCTGTTGACGGACGTCCAGGCCAACCCGGGCAAGATCAAGATGTACACCGCCGGAATTGGCACCGTGCCCTTCACTTCAAGCGCCATGATCGCGTCGCTGACTAAGTTCCCGGTCAATCCGGTCCCGTTCGATGGCGATGGTCCGGGCATTACTGCGATGCTGGGCGGCCACGTCGACTTCGGCTTCATCGCAGCGGGCGCCGTGCAGGAACACATCAAGGCGGGTCGCCTGAAAGTGCTCGGCGTGCTCGATTCCAAGCCCTACATGGACATTCCGCCGATGACCGAAGCGCTACCGGATCTCAAGAAATACGTGCCATGGGGCTCCTTCTTCGGCGTCTTCGCCAAGAAGGATATTCCGGACGAGGCCAAGCAGAAGCTGGCTGCGGCGTTCAAGACTGCGGTCGACACCCCGGAATACCGGGCCATGATGGAAAGCCGCGGAAACGTCATGCTGAACATCTCCGGTGACGAAGCCAAGCAGTTCATCGACCGTTGGCAGTCTGTGACTGCATGGGTCTATCAGGACGCGGGGGTCGCCAAGAAGAACCCCGCCGAACTGGGCATTCCGAAGCCCTGATCCGCACCGGATACGCTACCGCTCTGTCTGCCCGCCACGGCGCCCGACGCCGTGGCGCGGCGCAACACACAAAACAAGAACATCACCACTGGAGGCCATCATGCACATCCAACGCCGCCGCCTGGCCGGTGAGGTCGTTTTCGCGCTGCTGTTGCTCGCAGCCAGCCTCTTCCTGTTCTGGCATTCATACAAGATCTCCGGCTTCTCATCCTTTACCTCGGCCGGCGCCTACCCGATGGTGACGACGGCGGTGATGAGCATCAGCGCGATCATCATCCTGTTCCAGACCCTGCGCGTCGGCCGCGTCGAAGGCGAACCCGGACAATCATTGATCTTTCAGTTCTATGCCCACGTGACGCCAACCCTCATCGTTGCCTTCACCGCGGCGATCATCGGTTACATGCTGGCGCTGGAGCAACTGGGTTTCATCCTCAGTTCCTACGTTTTCCTCGTTATCTCGATGTGGCTGCTGGGCAGCCGCAAGCTGATGATCAACTTGCTCGTCAGCGCTGCCATGATCGGCTTCATCTACGTCGTGTTTCAAACCATCTTTTCGGTCGTCGTACCCAAGGGCACGCTGATCCAAGGACTGTTCAAATGAACGAAGCGCTCGGCTACTTCCTCATTTCGTGGATGGATCCAGGCCTGATCGGGCTGGTTGCCGCGGGCACGCTCGCAGGCATCTATATCGGCGCCATCCCCGGGCTGTCAGTGACGATGGCCGTATCGATCCTGATCTCCTTCACTTTCAAATGGCAGGTCAACGAGGCGCTGGCGTTGATGTGCGGCATCTACCTCGGTGGAGTCTATGGCGGCTCGCGCACGGCGATCCTACTCAACATCCCGGGCGCGCCATCAGCCATCGCCACCGCTTTCGACGGCTATCCAATGGCCAAGCGCGGCGAGGCAGGCGCAGCAATCGGACTGACCACGATCGTGTCGGTCATCGGCGGTTTCGTCGGCATTGGCGCTCTGGCCCTGGCCGCTCCAGCAATGTCGGACTTCGCACTGCAGTTCCATTCACGCGACTACCTACTGCTGGCGATCTGGGGCATCCTGCTGGTCGGCAGCCTGTCCGGCGAGTCCTTGTACAAGGGCATCTTCGCGGGTGCACTCGGTGTCACCATCGGCACGGTAGGCCTCGATCCGCTGACCGCGGAACCCCGTCTGACCTTCGGCTCCATGCAGTTATCGGCCGGCATCTCCTATGTCGCCGCGATGATCGGCTTCTTCGGTGTCGCCGAGGTACTGTCTCAGGTGCACGACATCAAGCTCAAGGCCGTCCGACAGGACGTATCCAAGATCCTTCCGTCGTGGGCCATGGTGAAGAAATACCTGCCCCTGTCGATGCGGACATCGGGGATCGGCGTCGTTGTCGGCGCGCTTCCGGGTGCTGGCGGCGACATCGCTGCACTGCTCGCCTATGACCACGCCAAACGCAGCGTAAAGAATCCGTCGCGCCCCTTCGGCGAGGGCGCCTACGAGGGACTGGTTGCGCCCGAATCGGCCAACAACGCAGCGGTCGGCGGCGCCCATGTGCCGATGCTGACGCTGGGCATCCCGGGCGACGCAGTCACTGCGGTGATCATCGGTGCGCTCTACATCCACGGGCTCAACCCCGGACCGATGCTGATGATCCAGACGCCGCATCTGTTCTGGTTCCTCGTCGGCGCCTTGTGCCTCGCCAACGTCTTCCTCCTTATCTTCGGGCTCACCGGCATCAAGGTGTTCTGCAAGATCATGGAGATTCCCAAGCCCATCCTGCTGCCCCTCATCCTCGTGCTGTCGACGATCGGCGCCTATGCGATCAACAATAACGTGGTCGATGTCTATTGGATGCTCGGCTTTGGGTTGTTCGGCTACTTCATGAAAATGTACGGCTTCCAGGTCGCGCCAATCATCCTCGGCATCATCCTTGGCCCACTCATGGATCGCAGCTACCGCCAGGCGATGATTTCGGCCGAAGGCGACCTGATCACCTACTTCGCGAGCTTCTTCACCTCGCCGATCTCGCTCACGATCGCGTTGGCGATGGCCTTGACGCTGATCAGCCAAACGCCTTGGTGGCAACGCTGGCGCAAGGATAAGGCGGCCTGAACGACCGACTGTCGGAGCCCTGTCCGATGCCCCGTGGAAAGCATCCACGGGGCATTTTTTATCTTCCGTTCAGATACGCAGCGCCTCCGCCGCCTCCCGCAGCAGCGGCAGGAAGCGCGTGCGCATGTGTTCGATGCCCATGCGCGAGGTCGGGCCGATGATGTTGATGCCGCTGACGACCGTGCCGGCCTTGTCGCGGACCGGCACTGCGATCGAGCGCAGGCCGATCTCCATCTGCTGGTTGGCAATGGCGTAGCCTTGCGTCCTCACCTGCTGCAGCACCTTGCCCAGCTCGGCGGGCGAGACGATGGTGTTCTGGGTGAAAGGCAGGAAGCTCGTGCGCGCCAGGCAGGCGTCGAGCTCGGCCTCGGGGAGGTGGGCCAGCAGCACCATGCCGATCGAGGTCGCATAGGCGGGCAGGCGGTTGCCGACGTTCAGCGACGGCGACATGATCCGCGACGCCGCCGCGCGGGCGATATAGACGATGTCCGTGCCGTCGAGCACCGCCATCGAGCAGGCTTCGCCCACCGTCTCGCTGAGCTTGTCCAGCACCGGCTGCCCCTTGCCCGACAGCGGCGTGCCCGAGAGATAGGCATTGCCCAGTGACACGGTCTTGGGCGTCAGCGAGAAGCGGGTGCCGTCGTGGCAGCGCGCGTAGCCCAGTGCGGTGAGCGTGTGCAGGTAGCGCCGCACCGCCGCGCGCGTGATGCCCGTGCGGTAGCTGATCTGCGAGATCGACATCTGCCGGCCCTGGTTGGTGAAGGCCTGGATCACCGCCAGCCCGCGTGCCAGTGCGGTCACGAAGTTGCGATCGGTGGCGTAGTCCGCGAGGTCATCGCCCTCGGGCACCTCGGCATCCGGCTCGCCCGGCAGCGCGCCGCCGGTTGGCGCGTCGGCACTCCTGTTCGGCACATGCTTCATGTCGCTGCCCCCTCTGTTGGCGCCACCCGATATTTGTGCGCACTGCGCACAATAGGGACAATGCAGCCTTTCACGCAAGTCTCCCGAAGACTAGAGTTCGGGCACATCCAGGCGGGACTCCGCCACCCAGGAGGAACAATGAAAACACTCGTCGATGGCTACTTCCGGCTGCTCAAGCTGCTGATGTTCCTGTGCATGGTCGGCATGGTCGTCATGGTGTTCGGCAACGTGGTGATGCGCTATGCCTTCAACTCGGGCCTGACCATGTCCGAAGAGCTGGCCCGCTTCCTGTTCGTGTGGATGACCTTCCTCGGTGCCATCGTGGCGTTGCGCGAACATGCCCACCTCGGCGTCGACACGCTGATCCGCCGCCTGCCGCCACTGGGCCGCCGCTTCGCCCTGCTGCTCGGCCACATGCTGATGCTGTATGTCTGCTGGCTGATCACCACCGGCAGCTGGCAGCAGACGCAGATCAACCTTTCCGTCCCCGCGCCCGCAACCGGCCTGTCCATGGGCGCGTTCTATGGCGTGGGCGTGCTGTTCGGCATCTCGGCCGCGGCCGTCCTGCTCTACGAGGCGGTGCGCATTGCCTTCGGCCGTACCGGCGATCACGAACTGGTCATGGTCGCCAGCAACGACGCAGCCGAGGAAGTCGAGCGCCTGCAGCACGAACAACAACACGCGGGCAAAAGCAGTGCGCCCGGCGCCAAGGCCTGAGGAGACACGACATGGCCGTCACCATTTTCATCACCTCGCTGATCGGCACCATCGCCCTCGGCCTGCCCATCGCCTTTGCCCTGCTGCTGGTAGGCGTGGCGATGATGATGCACCTCGACATGTTCGACGCCCAGATCGTGGCGCAGAACCTGATCAACGGCGCCAATAGCTTCCCCTTGCTGGCCGTGCCCTTCTTCATGCTGGCGGGCGAGATCATGAACGCCGGCGGGCTGTCGAAGCGCATCGTCAACATCGCGCTCGCCACCGTCGGCCACGTCAAAGGCGGCCTGGGCTACGTCGCCATCCTCGCGTCCTGCATCCTCGCCTCGCTGTCCGGCTCCGCGGTGGCCGACGCCGCTGCGCTGTCTGCGCTGCTGGTGCCGATGATGGTCGCCGCCGGGCACGACAGGAAGCGCTCCGCAGGCCTGATTGCCGCCGGTGGCATCATCGGCCCGGTGATCCCGCCCTCGATCGGCTTCATCGTGTTCGGCGTCGCCACCGGCGTGTCGATCTCCAAGCTCTTCCTCGCCGGCATCTTCCCCGGCCTGATGATGGGCCTGGCGCTGGCGGCAGCGTGGTGGATCTACTCCCGCAGCGAAGACGTGCAACCCCAGCCGAAGAAATCCGCACGAGAAATCCGCCGTGCGGTCATCGAGGGCAGCTGGGCGCTGGGCCTGCCGCTGATCATCATCCTCGGCCTCAAGTTCGGCATCTTCACGCCGACCGAGGCGGCCGTGGTCGCGGCTGTCTATGCGCTGTTCGTCGCCATCGTCATCTACCGCGAGCTCAAGCTGTCGCAGATCTACGACGTCGTGGTGTCGGCCGCCAAGACCACCTCGGTGGTGATGCTGCTGGTCGCCGCGGCGATGGTGTCGTCGTGGATGGTGACGGTGGCCGAGTTGCCCTTCCTGCTGGTCGAGCTGCTCGAGCCCTTGCTCGACAGCCCGACGCTGCTGCTGCTGGCGATCATGATCACCATCATCCTCGTCGGCACCAGCATGGACATGACGCCCACCATCCTGATCCTCGCACCGGTGCTGATGCCGGTGGTGAAGGCTGCGGGCATCGACCCGGTGTATTTCGGCGTGCTGTTCATCATCAACACCTCGATCGGCCTCATCACCCCGCCGGTCGGCACCGTACTCAACGTCGTGGCCGGGACCGGCAAGATGAGCATGGACGAGATCGTGCGCGGCGTGTGGCCCTTCCTGCTCGCCCAGTTCGCGGTGCTGTTCCTGCTCGTGCTTTTCCCCGAGCTGGTCCTGACCCCGCTGCGCTGGCTGACCTAAGCACGCACCCACAACACCTCTCCAAGGAAACACCCGATGAGCAATACGCCGAACACGCCATCGCTTCCCTCCATGGTCTGCGGCCTGATCGGCTCGGGCATCCAGGCCTCGCTGACGCCGGCAATGCACGAGCAGGAGGGCGAAGCCCAGGGCTTCCGCTATGTCTACAAGAAGATCGATCTCGACCCGCTGGGCCTGACGGCCGACGACCTGCCCGAGCTGCTGACCGCCGCCCGGCGCATGGGCTTCTCGGGACTGAACATCACCTTCCCGTGCAAGCAGGCGATCGTGCCGCTGCTCGATGAATTGTCGGACGAGGCGCGTGCACTCAACGCGGTGAACACCGTGGTGATCAGGGACGGCCGCCTGATCGGACACAACACCGACTGCTCGGGCTTTGCCGAAGGTTTCCGCCGCGGCCTGCCGGGCGCGAAGATGGACAGGGTGGTGCAGCTCGGTGCCGGCGGCGCCGGTGCCGCGGTGGCGCATGCGGCGCTCGGCCTGGGCGCGCGCAAACTGACGGTGTTCGACATCGACCCGGCGCGCGCGCGCGAGCTCGCGGCCAGCCTGTGCGCGCGCTTCGGCGCCGGGCGCTGCATCGCGGGCAATGACCTCGCGACCGCAATGGCCGAGACCGACGGCCTGATCCACTGCACCCCCACCGGCATGGCCAAGCTGCCTGGCCTGCCGTTGCCGGCCGAGCTGATCGACGGCCGCATCTGGGTGGCGGAGATCGTCTACTTTCCGCTCGAGACCGAACTGCTGCGCGTGGCCCGCGCCAAGGGCTGCCGCACGCTCGACGGCGGCGGCATGGCGGTGTTCCAGGCCGTCGGCGCCTTCCGCCACTTCACCGGCCTCGAACCCGACGCCGAACGCATGCGCGCGCACTTCCTGTCGATGGTCGCGAACAAGAAGGACTGATCACCATGTACAAGCACATCCTGATTCCGATCGACGGCTCCGACATGTCGACCGACGCCGCCAGGCGCGCCCTCGACTTCGCCAAGATCCACGGCGCCCGCGCCACCGTGCTCTACGTGCTGACCGACAGCGCCGTGGCGGCCGGCCTGGGCAAGTCCACCCGCGACGAGGCCGCCCGCACGGAGATGGCGCAGGGCTTCCTGCGCCCGATCGGCGCGCTGGCGCGACAGGCCGGAGTCGAGGCCGAGTGCTTCTACGTCGAGAGCGACTCGCCCGCCGACGAGATCGTCGAAACTGCACGCAAGCGCGGCTGCGACCTGATCCACATGGCCTCGCACGCCCGCCGCGGCGTCGTCGAGCTGTTGCTCGGCAGCGTCACCGCCGACGTCCTCAAGCGCACCAGCATACCGGTGCTGGTGGTGCGCTGACGCGGCCTCCCGCCCCGACCCAGGAAACCCGACCGATGCGTCGTTCCATCGCCACCGTGTGCCTCAGCGGCACGCTCGAGGAAAAGCTCGAGGCCATCGCCTCGGCGCGTTTCGACGCAGTCGAGATCTTCGAGAACGACTTCATCAACTACCACGGCACCGCGGCCGACGTGCGCCGCCTGTGTCACGACCTCGGCCTCGGGATCGACCTCTACCAGCCCTTCCGCGACTTCGAAGGCGTCAGCGACGCACAGTTCAGGCGCAACCTCGATCGCGTCGAGCGCAAGTTCGACATCATGGAAGCACTGGGCGCCCCGCAATTGCTGGTGTGCTCGAGCTGCGCGCCGGACGCCATCGCCGACGATGCGCGCTCGGCTGCCCAGCTCTACGAACTGGCCGAGCGCGCTGCCCGCCGCAACATCACGATCGGCTTCGAGGCGCTGGCGTGGTCGCGCCACATCCGGCACTACCAGCACGCCTGGAAGATCGTGAAGGAGGCCAACCACCCGCACCTCGGCATCCTGCTCGACAGCTTCCACATCCTGTCGCTGGGCGACGACCCCGCCGCCATCGCGGACATTCCGGGCGACAAGATCGCCTTCCTGCAACTGGCCGACGCCCCCTACAAGGTCATGGACGTGCTGCAGTGGAGCCGGCATTTCCGCTGCTTCCCGGGACAGGGCAATTTCGACCTGGTCACTTTCCTGGAGAAGGTCCTGCTCGCCGGCTACACCGGACCGCTGTCGCTCGAGGTGTTCAACGACCATTTCCGCGCGGCGCCGACCCGCCCGACCGCAATCGACGCCTACCGCTCCCTGCTGTACCTGGAGGAAGCCGTGGAACGCCGGCTCGCCGCCCCCGGCGATGACGTCTTACTGAACCAGGCACGCGAGGCCGCCGCTGCGCGCGTCGAACTGTTCAGCCCGCCCCGCATCCCGGCACTGGACGGCCTGGCCTTCATCGAGTTCGCGGTCGACACCGAATCCGAACGCGCCCTGGCCCAGGTGCTGGGCGCGCTGGGCTTTCGCCGCGCCGGCGAGCACCGCTCTAAGGCCGTCACGCTGTACCGCCAGGGCGACATCGACATCATCCTGAATGCGGAGCCCGGTTCCTTCGCGCGCAGCCATTTCATGCAGCACGGGCCCTCGATCTGCGCACTGGGCATCGCCACCGAAGACAGCCTGCGCGCCCTGAATCGCGCCACCGCCTTCGGCTGCCCCCGCTTCGAAGGCCGCATCGGCCCGAACGAGCTGAAGATTCCAGCGATTCGCGCACCCGACGGCAGCCTGATCTACTTCGTACCGTCCACTCAAGGCTCGAAGCGGCTGTTCGAGATCGACTTCCTGCTCGAGGACGAGACCGCAAGCGCGCCCTCGCCCACCGACCTCCAGGCGGTCGACCACATCGCGCAGGGCCTGCCGCAGCTGCGCCAGGATGCCTGGACCCTGTTCTATCGTGCCATCCTCGGCGGCGAGCCCGGTGAAAGCATGGACCTCGTCGATCCCTACGGCCTGATCAGCACCCGCGGGGTCGCAACGGCAGACCGCAAGCTGCGCTTCGTGCTCGACGTGTCGGACAGCGACACCACCGCCACGGCGCGCACCATCACGCAACTGGCGGGCGCCAGCGTGCACCACGTGTCCTTCAGCTGTGCCGACATCTTCGCGACGGTGGAGCGGCTGCGTGCCAACGGCGTCAGCTTCATCCCGGTGTCGCCGAACTACTACGACGACCTGCCGACCCGCTTCGTACTGGACGACGCACTCGTCGCCCGCATGGCTGCGCTCGGCATCCTGTATGACGCGACGGCCGAGGGCGAGTACTTCCATGTCTACACCCAGGTGTTCGCCGAACGCTTCTTCTTCGAGATCGTGCAGCGCAACGGCGCCTATGACGGGTACGGCGCAGCGAACGCGCCGGCGCGCATGATGGCCCACCTGCGCACGAACCGCTGAGCGCGACGCCCACTACCCGGAACCGCCCGCGCGAGGACGGCGCGGCGTACTCAGTCCTTCGGCAGTGAGGGGCGCGGCGTCCGGCGGCGTGGCAGATCGATGTGACGCAGGCGGGCGAGCAGCCAGTGCAGCGAGTCGCGGGCCTGTTCGGCCACGAAGGCGGCCGGCAGCTGGGCATGGTCGGCATTCGCGGCGTTGAGGCAGAAGCCGCCGTGGAAGCCAATCACCCGCAGACGGCGAATCAGTTCCAGCAGGGCTTCGGCGCTGCTGCCGTCGCCGGGGAACACGCGCACGTAGTCCTGCGTCCGCTCCCCTGCGGCGGGTGATGCGGCGTCGCCCGCGCGCATCGCGATCGTGTCGCTCAGGCCGACCAGGAACAGGCGGTCTGCATAGCAGCGATCGAGCGCATCGAGCCCGCCATCGCCAGTGAAGAGATGGCCGGTGTCGATGGCCATGCCGAGGTTGGCGCGATCGGCCGCATTCACGCAGGCCTCGGCGCTCACCACGTCCGCCGCGACGCGCGAGCCGGGCTGCGCCTGATAGGCGATGTCGATACCCTTGGGCACGGCCAGCGTGGCGAGCTTGGCCAGGTCGCGCGCCACGTGCTCGGCGTCTTCGCCGGCCTCCGCGACGGTGCTGGCCGTGACCAGCAGTAGCGGCGCCCCGGCGGCACGGCACAGGTTGAGCAGCCCCTTGGCGATGTTCACCTTGTACTGGTGCAACGGCCCCGACAGTCCTTCGTAGTCCTGCAACTGGCGCAAGGCCTGCACCCGGACGCCACTGTGGCGCACCAGCGCCACCGCCTCGTCCACCCCGCGCGGATGGCTCACCAGATCCGCAGCCGACACCACGACCTGCCGGAAGCCGCTGGCCATGGCCGCCCCCAGGCGTACCTCGAGCGGGCCGGCCATGGCGCTGGTGTCGAGCGCGACAGAATCGAAATCCAAGACGTCCTCCGCAGGAAATGACGAGCGTCGCCGGGCTCAGCCCGCGGCGAGCCGGCTGGCGACGAGTTCGAAGGTGACGCTGCCGAGATAGACCTGCGTCAGCGCGCCCTTCTCGCCCGGATGCAGTGCCCCCTCGTCGATGAAGACCACGCCGCGCTCGCGCAACACCCGCATCGCCTCCAGCACGTCGGGCGTCCCCAGGCCGATGCGTACCAGGCCATCGTCCCAATGGATGTCCTCGGCCCCTTCCGGCGGCTCGATAAGCTGCAGGTAGAAGCGGCCACAGGGGCTCTGCAGAAGCGTGCCCTTGGGCAGGATGCCGACAAAGTCCGCCTCGGTCAGCTGCCGGAAGCCCAGCATCTGACGGTAGAAATCCACCCACTCGCTGCTGCGGAAGGCACCCACCGCCTGCACCAGGCCGAAGTAATGCAGCCCGGCAAGGGCAGGTGGGTTCGAGTCCGTGCCGGGCAGCGGCACGAAGTCGACGTCGTAGATCGAGAAGTCCTTGTAGCGGTCGACGAAATAGATCGCGCTTTCGCCGCTGCCGAGGATGCCCGGAATGTTCAGTTCCATCGCTGCGGCGCGGCGCGGCACCTCCCATGCACCGGCATCGAGCGAATGACGCATGGCGTAGGCGGCGTCACGCACGCGGAAGGCGACCGCAGAGACGAAGGTGGCTGACGGATCGGCCCCGCCGGGTTCGGCATTGACGATGAGATTCATCGCCCCCTGGCGGTAGAGCACGACCTCGCGCGAGCGGTGGCGCGCGATCGGTGCGAAGCCGAGCCGCTGCAGCACGCCGCCCAGCGCCTGTGGCCGGCCGGTGACGAATTCGATGAATTCCACCCCGTCGATACCGAGGGGGTTGAGCGGTTCTGGAACCAGGTCTCGCGCAGTCATGGGCTCGCTTTGAAATGGAAGAACACAGCGTGGGTGGCACCACCTCGGGGCACCGCATCGGACGACGCCCCGAGCCTAGCCGATGGCGCCTCGTGCTGCAAATGCGTCGGCCGGCCCTGCCCCTCCAAGGAGGCCCGGACCGGCCGACGCGTCAGACATCACGGATGCTCAGCTCAGGATACGGCCCACAGCGCCACCAGCGAGATGCTCGGGAAGAACACCAGCAGGAAGATGCGGATGATGTCCGAGGCGAGGAAAGGCAGCACGCCGCGGAAGATCGTCGCCATCGGCACGTCCTTCGCCACCCCGTTGATGATGTAGACGTTCATCCCCACAGGCGGCGTGATCAGGCCCACCTCCATCACCACCAGCGCAACCATGCCGAACCAGATCGCCTTCTCTTCCATGCCCAGGCCCCAGTAGTCCATGCCCAGGATGATCGGCAGGAAGATGGGCACCGTCAGCAGGATCATCGACAGGCTGTCCATCACGCAGCCGAGCACCAGGTAGATGAGGATGATTGCGAACAGCACCGTGAAGGGACCGAAGCCCATCTCCTGCACCCACGCCGCGGCCTCGGCCGGCAGCTGCGACAGCGCCATGAACGAGTTCAGCGTATCGGCCCCGAGCAGGATCAGGAACATCATGCCGGTGCCGGTGGCAGTGCCATAGATGCACTCCATGAAACCGCGCCCTTTCAGGCCGCCCGACCGCCACGCAGCGATACCGGTCGCCAGCGCACCGACGGCCGCGGCTTCGGTCGGGGTGAAGAGACCGCCGTAGATACCGCCGATCACCACCAGGAAGATCAGCAGCACCGGCCAGGTATCGATCACCGTCCTGAGGCGCTCGGCCCAGCTGTGCTTGGGCGAGCCCGGACCGCCTGCAGCGGCATCGACGCGGCACACGATGGCAATCACCAGCATGTAGCCGATCGCCGCCAGGATGCCCGGGACGAAGGCGGCCAGGAACAGCTTGGCGATGTTCTGCTCGGCCAGGATGGCGTAGATCACCAGCGGCACCGACGGCGGGATCAGGATGCCGAGCGTGCCGCCCGCAGCCAGCGAACCCGTCGCCAGGCTGGGCTTGTATTGATGGCGCTTGAGCTCGGGTAGCACCACGTGCGACATCGTCGCGGCGGTTGCCAGCGAGGAGCCGCAGATCGCGCCAAAGCCGGCGCAAGAGGCCACGCCCGCCATGGCCATGCCACCCTTCCAGTGGCCGATGAAGGCATTGCCCGCCTTGAACAGCGCACGCGACAACCCGCCGTGGGTGGCGAACTGCCCCATCAGCAGGAAGAGCGGCACCACCGACAGGTCGTACAGCGAGAAACGGCCATAGGGCGCGTTCTTCAGATAGGCGAGCAGCGGGTCCAGCCCCGACACCCAGATGTAGCCGATGGCGCCGGTGAGGAACATCGCGATGCCGATCTGCACGCGCAGCGCCAGCATCGACATCATCACCACGCCCATGATCAGGCCGATCGTCGTTCCACTCATGCTGCCGCTCCCGAGCGCAGTTCCTGGACAAAGGTGTACAGCGCCGCGATGCCGAGCAGCACGAAGGCCGGCACCACCGGGACATAGCCCCACCACACCGGCAGCGAGATCACCATCGAGGTCTCGCCGTATTCACGCATCTCCAGCATGCCTTCCCAGATCCGCCAGGCCAGCACGAAGGCGCAGAACGCCATGAGCAACGCCGCGATCGAATCGAGGAGACGCTTCAGGCCGGCCGGGGCCCACAGGGTGAAGAAATCCACGAACACATGACCCTTCTTCAGCTGGCAGTAGGGCAGGCACATCGCAATCCCCATCGCCGAGAGCATCTGCACCAGTTCATAGTCGCCCGGCACCGGCTCTCCGATCGTGGCACGTCCGACCACGCTCACAACCGACATCACCGACTCAATGCAGAACATCACGCCGGCGAGAATCGCCATCGCCGCGCAGGCCCATTCGATACTCTTGCCAACCGGCCCTGTCGGGGCCACATACGGTTGGTCCATCGCCTCCGCCATCACACGTCTCCTTCCGGCATTCTTCAGGCTCTGATCAACAAGGCCGGCCGCGCCGTCGAGGCGCAGGGGCCGGCCTTCGTCGGGTTGCTTGGATTACTTGGAGTACTGGGTCACGAGCGCATTGGCGTCGTCGAACAGCTTCTGACCATCGACGCCCTTGGAGGAAATCTCCTTGATCCACTCCTCGGCGACCGGCTTCGAAGCCGCCTGCCACTTGGCCATCTCTTCGGCCGGCAGGGCATAGACGGTGTTGCCGCGACCGACGGCAGCCTCGCGGCCACCCGCGTCGGCATCCTTGAACTGCGCCGACACCCAGGCCGAGGTCTCGCGGCCGCTGTTGTCGTCGATGACCTTCTTCAGTTCAGGCGACAGGCTGTCGTACTTCTTCTGGTTCATGACGAAGATCATCGTCGCGGTGGTCATCGCATGCGACCCGCCCGCTTCGGCATGGAACTTGGTCAGTTCGTGCGTCTTGGTCGCGGGGACGACTTCCCACGGGATCAGCGCGCCCTCGATCACGCCCTTGGACAGGCTCTCCGCCATCTGCGGCACCGGCATGCCGACCGGAGTCGCGCCGAGCGCGGCCAGCAGCTTGGTGCCGAGGCGCGACGGCGCACGCACCTTCATGCCCTTGAGGTCTTCCAGCGTCTTCACTTCCTTGTCGCGGAAGTGCAGCACGTTCGGACCGTTCACCCAGGTCGCGATCGGCTTCATGCCGGCGAATTCCTTCATCGAGTGCGCCTGCACGAAGTCCCACATGGCGCGCGACGACGCCTCATGGGTGGTGGTGATGAAGGG
The DNA here is from genome assembly GCF_000310165.2 of Thauera sp. 63. Taxonomy (NCBI): domain Bacteria; kingdom Pseudomonadati; phylum Pseudomonadota; class Betaproteobacteria; order Rhodocyclales; family Zoogloeaceae; genus Thauera; species Thauera sp. 63. The sequence goes on along the minus strand of NZ_AMXC01000011.1, from coordinate 80,133 downwards.
CAGCTCGAAGACTTCGGAGGTCGGGAAACGGCCCGGGGTATAGCCCGGCAGCGTCCACACGATGTCGGCCACGCCGTCGCGGACCTGGTTCAGCAACTGCGGCGGCGTGCCACCGAGACTCATTGCCGGATAGATCTGGCACTTCATCTTGCCCTGCGACTCGGCAGCGATCTTGTCGCACCACGGGCTGATGAACTTGGTATGGGCGGGAGAAACCGGCGGCAGGAAATGCGCGACCTTCAGGATGACTTCCTCGGCCTGGGCAACGGTCGGGACCAGAGCGGCGGCGGCAAGACCCAGCGCCAGCGAACGAATCTTCATAGATGTCTCCTCGTGATGTTCTTGCAACAAGGAAGTCTGCGGCACGGAACACCACAAGTCTTCCAGACATCACGAGTCTCGCGCGTTGGCCCGGCAGAAAAAAGTCCGGATAAACACTATCAGTTATAAAATTTTGAAATAGCTGAATACCCGCTATTGCAATACGTATCCCCATTGGGTGACTCAGGCCGGCCGTCGTCCCTCTGCGCACGCACCCGCACGGCCTGAAGACCTCACGCCCGGATCAGGCCGCAACCTCCATCACCATCAAGCCCGCGGCCGTGTTGGAAATAGGGATGTGGTAGTTCGAATGCACCAGCCCCACCCTGCCCGGCAGGGCGGCCCGGGCCGCCACCCACATCAGCAACTCGACGCCCTGCGTGCCGGTCTTCTCCACGATCTGCTCGTTGCTGAACTGGGTCACCCACTCCGGGTCCGAGACGAGGCTGTCCATGAAGGCCTTGTCGAACTCCGGATTGACGAAACCCGCACGTTCGCCGTCGAGCTGGTGCGACAGCCCACCGGTACCGATCACGAGGACGCGCAGATCCTTGTCCCACGACCCGATCGCTTCGCCGAGCGCCTTGCCCAGCTTGTAGCAGCGCTTCGCGCTCGGTAGCGGATACTGCACGGTGTTGATGCACACCGGCACGGTCGGCACCGGGCACTTCTCGTCGTTCGGCCACAGCAGCTTCAGCGGCAGCGAGTACGCGTGATCCACGAGCATTTCCTGGCAAGTGGTGAGGTCGAACTCCCTTGCCACCAGTTCGTTGATGACATGCCACGAAAGCTCCGGGTGCCCCTTGAACGGCGGCAGGGTCGGGATGCCCCAGCCCTCGTCGGCGTTGTGGTACTCGGGTGCCGCGCCAACGGCGAAGGTCGGCATCTTGTCGAGGAAAAAGTTGAGCCCGTGGTCGTTGTAGAGCACGACCGCAACGTCGGGCCTGACCTTGTCGAGCCAGGCATGAACCGGCGGAAAACCGTCGAAGAAGGGTTTCCAGTACGGGTCGTCCTGCAGCTTGCCGGCGATGGCGCGGCCGATGGCCGGGACGTGTGAGGTGGTGATTGCGCCTACGATCTTTGCCATGTGTCGGTTTCCTTCCTCAGATGCCTTTGCCCGCGGCCAGCAGCATGGCCTTGAATTCGTCCTTGCTCATCCCGGTCTGCGCGGCCCCCAGGTCCTGCACATCGAGCCCGAGGATGCTGGCGAACTTCGCGAGGTAATACACGTTGCCGCCCGCCGCCAGCAGGCCCAGCACGTTGCGCGTACGGATCGCTTCGTACTGTTCCGCATTGAGTCCGAACTGCCTGCAATAGCCCGCCTCGTCCTGGCGGAAGGCCTCACGGTTCTCGGCACTGTTGAAGGAGAAACACATCTTGTTGAGCGCATAGCCCTTCTGCGCGAGTTCGCCGTCGAACACCCGGGTGCCCGGGATCTCCAGCTTCTGCGATGCCGCGTTCATTCGAATCTCCTCTCCATCCTCATGCGGGAAATGGCAGTATCACGGAGTCGAATGCATCGATAAACACATTAACACTCATCAAATTCATGAGCGATTTCGATTATTCACACCTCGACGGCCGACTGCTGCAGCTGCTCGTCGCCGTGGTGGAAGAAGGCTCGATCACCCGCGCCGCCGAGCGACTCGGCGTCACCCAGTCGGCGGTATCGCACCTGCTCGGCAAGCTGCGCGCCATCGTGGACGACCCGCTGGTAGTCAAGTCCGGGCGTGGCATCGTCGCCACCGCCCGCGCCGAACTGCTGGCGCGCGAAGCCCGCGTGCTGCTCGAGGACATGCGCCGCTTCGCCACGGCCGAGAACTTCGACCCGGCAAGCCTGCGCACCACCTTCACCATCGCCGCCAACGACTTCCAGCGCGACCTGCTGCTGCCGCGCCTGCTGGCAAGGCTACGCGCGCGCGCTCCCCGGGTGTCGCTGCGCGTGATTCCCTCGGACATCCCCGACGCGGACATGCTGCGCGAGGAGCGCTGCCAGCTCGTGATCTCACCGCGCCCGCCGGATGCCAGCGACATCCTTCACAAGCGCCTGTTCGACGACGGCTACCGCGTGTTCTACGACGCCAGCCAGCGCAAGGCGCCCGCGACACTGGCGGACTACCTCGCCGCCGACCACGTCACCGTGCTCTACATGCCCCGCCGCACGCTGGATCTCGACGACGAGCTCGCCGAACGCGGCATCCGCCGCAGCTTCGCCGTCATGGTGCCGGGCTTCTCCGGCATCCCGGCCTTCATCCGCGGCAGCACCTTGCTCGCCACCGTCCCCGGCGCGCTGGAATCCGGTGCGATGCAGGGGCTGGCGCACTGCGCCCCGCCGTTCGACGCGCCGCGCATGCCGATGTACATGATCTGGCACCTGCGCCATCGCCACGATCCCGCGCACAGCTGGCTGCGCGCGGAGCTGGAGGCGCTGGTGTAGCGTGCGACACCTGCCGGCTCAGCGCAGCTTGCTGGCGACGAACTGCAACGCGAGGTTGTAGCCCAGGGTGCCGAAGCCGGCCATCACCGCCTCGGCGATGTCGGACAGGTAGGAGTGGTGGCGGAAAGCCTCGCGCTTGTGCACGTTGGAGATGTGCACCTCGACGAAGGGAATCGCCACGCCGCCGAAGGCATCGCGAATGGCCACGCTGGTGTGTGTGTAAGCGCCCGGGTTGATGATGACGAACTTCACACCCTCGGTGCGCGCCTCGTGGATGCGGTCGACGATCCCGCCTTCGTGGTTGCTCTGGAAGCACTCCAGTTCCAGGCCAAGCGCCTTGGCCTGGGCACGCAGGCCGTTTTCGACGTCGGCCAGCGTGGTCGAGCCGTAGATGTGCGGCTCGCGCGTGCCAAGCAGGTTGAGGTTGGGACCGTTGATGACGAGGACTTTGCTCATGCGGCCAGGCTCCGTTGCAGGGGTTCTTGAATGCAAAAGGGGCCGCGCAGCGGGCGCATGCGCCCCACCCACGGCCCGCGATGCCAGCGGCGCTTACTTGCGCAGCTTGGCCAGTTCGGCGTTGATCGCGTCGACCGTCTCCTGCCCCACCGCGGCCGCATGCGTGGCAAGGACCGGCTTCATCTTCTCGCGCAGCTTGGCCACCTCCTCGGGCGGCAGTTCGGTCACCTGCATGCCCGCCTTCTTCAGCGCCTCGATCGCGGTCGACGCCTGCTCGCGCGACACCTTGCGCTGATGCGCGATCGCCTCGGCGGCAGCATCCTGGAAAGCCTTCTTCTCGTCGGCGCTGAAGGTGTCCCACACCTTCTTGCTGATGATCATCGACTGCGGGTTATACACATGGTTGGTCAGCGCCAGGTGCTTCTGCACCTCGTTGAACCGGTTGGCGTGGATCACGGTGACCGGGTTCTCCTGGCCGTCGATCGCCTTCTGCTCCAGCGCGGTGTACACCTCCGGCCAGGCCAGCGGCACCGGGTTGGCGCCGAGCGCCTTCACCCAGTCGAGGTTGATCGGGTTGGGGATCACGCGCAGCTTGAGGCCGGCGATGTCCTCGACCTTGTTGATCGGGCGTACGCCGTTGGTGATGTTGCGGAACCCCAGGTCCCAGTAGCCGAGACCGACGATGCCCTTCTCTTCCAGCTTCTTGTGCAGGCTCTGCCCGAACGGGCCATCGACGACGGCGTCGACTTCCTGCGCGTTGCCGAACAGGAAGGGGAAATCGTAGATCGCCATTTCCTTGACATGCGAGGCCAGGATGCCGGAGTTCAGCGCGGTCATCTCGATGGTGCCGCCCTGCAGCGCCGAGACGGTCTGCTGGTCACCGCCCAGCACCCCACCAGCGAACACCCGGACCTTGATCTTGCCGCCGGACTTCTCGGCGATGAGTTCGGCGAACTTCTGCGCGCCGATCTCCGCCGGATGGCCCTTCGGGTTCTGCACCCCGAACTTGAGCGAACGCTCGGAAAAGTCCGCGGCATGGACCGCCGTGCCGAAGCTGACGGCAGCCAGCGCTGCGAGGGCGGTCTTCATCATCAGACGACGCTTCATGAATGTCTCCTGTTTGGCTCGTATGCGGCACGCAATCGATGGGTGCAGGGTGCGGCGTGCCGTCACACTCTACAGAAACCGGAACTCGGGCACGCAGCCCTGCGACGAACAGCTCCATCTGATTGCCGCATCACTGCAATCTATGCCCCGGACCTGCCCACGCCAAGGCGGGAGGCGCGCAACTGTTCGCCTGGCGCACAATTTACCCGACACGCAGGCTGCTGTCTCCCCATCCCGACGCACCCGGCCCGCATCGCCCGCCAAAGCTCGAGTGCCGGTTTTGTCCTATTCATCGAGCGATTTGTGGTTTTTATCCGCAAACCGTCCGACCTACCATGTCCTCACTTCATAACGGTTGCCGAATGCAGCCAGAACCCATGAAAACAGGAGACACGCCCATGAAGGCCCGCCAATTCGCCCTCGGTATCGCTGCCGCAGCACTCGCTCCGGGCGCCGCCCAGGCACAGGAAGTCGTGCTCAAGGTCGCCCACTTCCTGACGCCCACGACGCCGGCCCACGTCAAGTTCATCGAGCCGTGGTGCGGCAAGATCGAAGCGCAGTCGCAGGGCCGGATGAAATGCCAGCTTTATCCGGCAATGAGCCTCGGTGGCACGCCGCCGCAACTGCTCAACCAGGTGCGCGACGGCGTCGCCGACATCGTGTGGACGCTGCCGGGCTACACGCCGGGCCGCTTCCCGATCACCGAGGTGTTCGAGCTGCCGTTCTTCAGCACGAGCTACGAAGCCACCTCGCGTGCGCTGTGGGATTTCATCGAAGGCAGCGCGGCAAGCGAGTTCGCCGGCCTGCGCCCGATCGCCACCTGGTCGGCCGGTCCCTACCTGCTCCACTTCCGCAACAAGCAGGTCAATGCGCTGGAGGACCTGAAGGGGCTGAAGGTGCGCACGCCCTCGCGCCTGGGCAACAAGATGCTCGCCGCACTCGGCGCCACCCCGGTCGGCATGCCGGCACCGCAGATGACCGAAGGTCTTGCCAAGGGTGTGATCGACGGCGCCCTGCTGCCGTGGGAAGTCGTGCCCGCCCTGAAGATCCAGGAACTGACCAAGTACCACGCCGAGCCGACCGGCAAGATCGCGCTCAGCACGGCGACGACGATCTTCGTCATGAGCCAGAAGAAGTACGACAGCCTGCCGGCCGACCTGAAGAAGGTCATCGACGACAACCGCGGCCGCGAAGTCTCCGCTTTCGCTGCGGGCCAGCTGGCCGAGGCCGGCAACGCGAGCCGTGACATCACGCTGAAGAACGGCAACACGGTCTACCAGCTCGCACCGGAAGAGCTGGAGCGCTGGAAGCAGACCACCGCCCCGGTCGCCCAGGAATGGATCAAGGACATGGACGCCAAGGGCCTCGACGGCCGCAAGCTGCACGACGAAGCCGCAGCGCTGGTGCAGAAGTACTCGAACTGAGCGCTCCCCAACGTCCTCAGGAGACCGCCATGAAGATTCGCCGCATCGCCCTCGGCCTCGCCACCGCGGCGCTGGCCCCAGCCGCCGCGCAAGCGCAGGAAGTGACGCTGAAGTTCGCCCACTTCATGCCGACCACCAACCCCTATCACGTGCATGTCATCGTGCCCTGGTGCGACCGGATCGCCGCCGAATCGAAGGGCCGCATGGTGTGCCAGATCTACCCCGCCATGCAGCTGGGCGGCACGCCGACCCAGTTGCTGACGCAGGTACGCGACGGCGTGGCCGACGTGATCTGGACCATGCCGGGCTACAACGCCGGCCGCTTCCCCAAGCTCGAAGTGTTCGAACTGCCCTTCTTCACCACCACGCCCGAGGCGACGGCCCGCGCAATGTGGGACTTCGTGCAGAAGAACGCGCTCGACGAGTTTCCCGGCATGAAGCCGCTCGCCACCTGGACGCCCGGCGCCTACGCCTTCCACATGAACGGCAAGGAAGTGACCCGGCTCGAGGACCTCAAGGGCGCGAAGGTGCGCACACCCTCGCGCCTGGGCAACAAGCTGCTTGCCGCGCTCGGCACCACGCCGGTCGGCATGCCGGCGCCGCAGATGTCCGAGGGCATCGCCAAGGGCGTGATCGACGGCGCGCTGTATCCGTGGGAGTCCGTGCCCTCGGCCAAGCTGCACGAACTGACCCGGTTCAGCTTTGATGCCAATGCCGAGTACCGCATGTCGGCCGCGACGACCATCATCGCGATGAACCGGAAGAAGTACGACAGCCTGCCTGACGACCTGAAGAAGATCATCGACGACAGCACCGGCCGCGAGTTCTCGGCCCAGGCCGCGGCGGTGCTGCATGCGCAGGCCACCGTCGGTCGCGATCAGACCATTGCCAACGGCAACAAGGTCTATGTGCTGCCCCCCGCCGAGGTCGAGCGCTGGAAGGCGGCGACGGCCGGCATCGCCGGCGACTGGATCAAGGAGACGAACGAGAAGGGGCTCGACGGTCAGCGCCTGCATGACGAGGCCGCCGCATTGATGGCCAGCTACTCGAAGTAATCCGCTGCCGGCATGCCTCGATCCCGCGCCGAACGCCCGGTCACACCGCCGGGGTTCGGCGCTTTTTCGTACTCCACCGGCTCGTGTTATGCATGAAGCGTTCTAGCTGCTATCACGTTTCGTGAGCGCGGGCGCCGTTGGGCTCCTCTACCATCAGCCGCCCGCGCGAATTCGGCTGCACACGCGCCTGCGCCGGAATCTCGAACAATAATCAGGGGAGACTCATGAAGAGCACGCATACGTCCGCCCGCAGCGGCAGCCTTTCCGTACGCAATCTGCTGTACATCGCCATCGCTTTCCAGATCGTGCTGGCGGTCGCGCTCGGCTTGCTCGGCCTGCGCGGCATGTACTCGACGCTGAACGGACTCAACGAGGTCTACAACGACCGCGTGATCCCCCTGCGCGACCTCAAGGTCATCTCCGACGAATACGCGGTGGCCATCGTCGACGCGACGCAGAAAGTGCGCGACGGCACCATCCAGGCCGACACGGCCGCCGCGACGATGGAGCGCGCGCGCGGCCTGATCGACGACAAATGGAAGGCCTATACCGCCAGCACCCACCTGTCGGAGGCGGAGCGCGCCCTGATCGCCAAGGCCGAACCCGCGATGGAAAAGGGCAACGCCCTGGTCGACCTGATGGTCGAGCGCCTGAAGCTCAACGCCTTGTTCGAGATCCACGGCATCGCCGAACAGACCCTCTACCCGACGCTGGACCCGATCACCGAGGTCCTGCGCCAGCTGATCGAAACCCAGCTGGAGCAGGCGCGCAGTGACTACGAGGCCGAGCAGGCGAACTTCCACGATGCGCTCACGCTGATGATCCTGATGATCGTCGCCGCCGCGACGCTGTCGGGCATCGGCGGCGTGATCTTCGCGCGCAATTTCCTGATGCGTCCGCTGGACGACGCCCGCCGCTTCGCCAACGACATTGCCTCCGGCAACCTCGGCAGCCGCATCGAGGTGCAGCGCGACGACGAGATCGGCAGCCTCACCGCAGGCCTGCAGACGATGCAGTTGGAACTGCGCAACATGGTGCAGCTGATCCAGAACAACGCCGAACAGATCGCCTCGGCAAGCGAGAACCTGGCCAGCAGCACCGGCACCATCTCGGCCGCGACCGTCCAGCAGTCCAGCGCCGCCGAGTCGATCGCCGCCGCGATCGACCAGATGAGCGGCTCGATCGGCCAGGTCTCGAACTTCACCGCCGAGGCCAAGGACATCGCAACCGACTCGGGCGCGGCGTCGCGCACCGGGGCCGAGGTGATCCGTCGCGTGGTCGGCGACATCGAGCGCATCGCCGACTCGGTGAACGAGGCGTCTGCTGCCGTGCGTGATCTCGGCCAGCACAGCCAGGCCATCGCCTCGGTGGTCACCGTGATCAAGGAAGTGGCGGACCAGACCAACCTGCTCGCGCTCAACGCCGCGATCGAAGCCGCTCGCGCCGGGGAACAGGGGCGCGGCTTCGCCGTCGTCGCCGACGAGGTGCGCAAGCTCGCAGAGCGCACGGCCGCATCGACCCAGGACATCGCCCGCATCGTCGGCCAGATCACCGCGGGCACCGACTCGGCGGTGAAGGCGATGGACACCCAGGTGCGCAGCGTGGAAGCGAGCGTCGCGCTGGCGGGCGAAGCCGGCGAGGCCATCGCCCGCATCAACGCCGCATCGGAAAAGGTGGTGGCGACTGTCAGCGACGTCTCCAGCGCTCTTCAGGAACAATCGCAGACCAGCAGCGACATCGCCCGCGGCATCGCCGAGATCGCGGACATGAGCGGCCGCAACAGCACCTCGGCACGCGACGTGGACAAGGCCACGCGCCAGCTCGCCGCGCTCTCGGCGCAACTGCGCGAAACCGTGCGCCGCTTCCGCCTGCAGGGCTGAACCGCCGACCACTGCCACCCTCGCCGGCGCGCCTGCCGACGAGGGCGCGTCAGCGCTCGTCGGCCAGCTGCCGTCGGGCCAGCTCGCGGAATGCCGTGGGCGTACGGCCGGCGTGCTTCTTGAAGAAGCGACCGAAGTAAGCCTCGTCCTCGAAGCCGAGAAAGCCGGCGATCTGCTTGACGGCAAGGGTCGAATACACCAGTTCGCGCTGTGCCTCGTGCATCAGACGCGCGTTGATGACATCCAGCGGCGACATGCCGAGCGATTCGCGACACAGGCGTGCGAGCTGCCCCGCCGACACCCCCAGTGCCGCCGCATAGTGCTCGACCGGCAGATGCTCGGAAAAGTGGCGGTCGACCATCGCACGGAAGCGCTCGATACGCGCCGCGCGGCGTGAGCGCTCAACGCCGGCACCCGCCTCGCGGTTCTCGCCGATGCGCGCAATCTGCACGAACAGCGCCAACAGCAGTGCGCTGCCTGCGGCGATCTGCCCCGGCGCATAGGCGCGCGACTCCTGCTCCAGCGCAAGGAAAAGCGGCATCAGCGCATCCGCATGGCGCGCCTCCTCCGCCACCGGGATCACCGCCGGCGTACGCAGCACCGACAACAGTTCCGGCCGCCCGACGGCGGCAAGCGCCTCGAGCGGCCGCTGCGGCGCCGTCACCACAGGTCCGTCCATCTCGGGCGAGAAATGAAAGCCATGCACCACGTGCGCCGGGATCACGATCAGGCACGGGGGCTCGATTGCCCATTTCGTCCCGTCGATCAGTGCCTCACCGCTCCCCCTGCAGACATACAGCAGCTGCATCATCGCGTCGTGGGTGTGAGCGTCGATTTCCCAGTTATTGGGCGCGGAACGCTCGGGAATCCACTCGAAACTGAAGGAATCCAGCCACGCGGGCTTGGCCTCCGTGCCATACAGATCGTAATTTGGAAGGGTCTTCACGCCATCGAACTCCTTTCCGCCGATGCACGAATTATCCGGCTCATCGAAGCATTTGTCGATTTGATCGGACGATAGACCTCCCTAACATGGCCTCACACCAAGACCCCCATGGGAGACACCAACATGATCGACAACTGGCTCGGCCTCGAAGGCAAGGTCTGCGTCGTGACCGGCGCGGCCAGCGGCATCGGCGCCGCCATCGCCGAGACCCTTGCCGCTGCAGGCGCACGCGTCGCCCTGCTCGACCTCAATGCCGAAGGCGTGTCGCGCCTGTCGGCGCAACTCAACGCTGCCGGTGCCACGACACTCGGCCTCGCCCTCGATACCGCGGACGAGGCGGCAGTGCAGGCTGCCGCTCAGCGCGTGCAAGGCGAACTGGGCCCCTGCCAGGCGCTGATCAACAACGCCGGCCTGCTGCGCGCCGCGCCGCTGGCCGACGTCAGCCTCGCCGACTGGAACCAGGTGCTGGCCGTGAACCTGACCGGCTACCTGCTGTGCGCGCGCAGCTTCGCCGCGCACATGCGCGAACGCGGCGGCGGCAGCATCGTCAACGTCGCCTCGATCTCGGCGCTCAATCCGCAGACCAATAGCGGCGCCTACAGCGCGAGCAAGGCCGGCGTGCTGCTGATGTCGCGCCAGATGGCGGCCGAATGGGGCCCGCAGGGCATCCGCAGCAATGCGGTATGCCCCGGCATGATCCGTACCGCACTGTCGGCGAAGTTCTACGAGGAACCGGGCTTCGAGCAGAAGCGCGCGGCCGTCACCGCCAGCCGCCGCATCGGCGAGCCGGTCGATATCGCCAACGTCGCCGCCTTCCTCGCCAGCGATCGTGCCGCATACGTCAATGGCGCCGAGATCCTGGTCGATGGCGGCATGGACTGCATGCTGATGGATCTGGTGCCGCGCCCCGGCTACAACCAGACCGGCAAGGCAGCCTGAGCGGCACCCGCCCCCCATATCAAGGAAGAGACCATGAACCACCCCGTTCCCCCGAGCCGGATCAGCTGCGATCTGCTCGTCGTCGGCTCCGGCGCCGGCGGCCTGTCCACTGCCATCACCGCGAAGAAGCACGGCCTCGATGTGGTCGTGATCGAGAAGGAAGACGTCTTCGGCGGCACCACCGCCTTCTCCGGTGGCGTGCTCTGGATTCCCGGCAACCCGCATGCGAAGAAGGCCGGCATCCAGGATAGCCGCGAGGCCGCCGTCGAATACATGAAGAACGAGACCGGCGCCTTCTACGACGCCGTCGCGGCCGAGGCCTTTCTCGACGCCGGCCCGGAGATGGTCGAGTTCTTCGAGCGCGAGACCGCGGTGAAATTCGTCCCCACCCTCTATCCCGACTACCACCCCACCGTGCCGGGCGGGGTCGACATCGGCCGCTCGATCCTCGCCGCGCCCTTCGACATCCGCGCGCTGGGCGAGCACATGGGGCGCCTGCGTCCGCCGCTGGAAACGATCACCTTCATCGGCATGATGTTCAATTCGTCCAATGCCGACCTGAAGCACTTCTTCAACGCCACCAAGTCGCTGAAATCCTTCACCTACGTCGCCCGGCGGCTGGCCACCCACGTCAAGGAACTGGCGCTGTACCGACGCGGCATCAACGTCACCAGCGGCAATGCGCTGGCCGCGCGGCTGGCCAAGTCCTGCCTCGACCTGGGCATTCCCATCTACACGCGCACCGGCGCCAAGGAACTGGCGCTGCACGACGGCCGCATCGTGGGCGCCCTGGCCGACGGCCCGGACGGCAATACCGTGCACATCACCGCCAAGCGCGGCGTGGTACTGGCGTGTGGCGGCTTCTCACACGATGTCGCACGCATCAGGAAGACCTATCCGCACCTGCAACGCGGCGGCGAACACCTGTCGCCCGTGCCGGCCGGCAACACTGGTGACGGCGCGCGCATGGCCGAGCAGGTCGGCGGCGTGGTCGAGATCCGCTACCCCAATACCTCGGCCTGGATGCCGGTGTCGCGGGTGCCGCTGGGCAAGGGCCGCTTCGGCGTCTTTCCCCACCTGCTCGACCGCTACAAGCCGGGCATCATCGGCGTGACGCGCAAGGGCAAGCGCTTCTGCAACGAGTCCGAGTCCTACCACGACGTCGGCGCCGCCATGATCGAGGCCTGCAAGGACGAGAAGGAAACCGCGATGTGGCTGGTGTGCGATCAGGCCACGCTGAGCAAGTACGGCCTGGGCTATGTCAAGCCCGCGCCGATGCCGGTCGGCAAGTTCCTCCGCAACGGCTACCTGATCAAGGGCGACACGCTGGCCGAACTGGCGCGCAACGCCGGCATCGATGCCGAGGGCCTGGAGAAGACCGTCGCCGCCTACAACCAGGGCGCGGCCGGCGGCCACGACCTGCAGTTCGGCCGCGGCACCACCGCCTTCAACCGCTACCTGGCCGACCCGGAAAACAAGCCCAACCCCTGCGTCGCACCGGTCGGCAAGGGGCCGTACTACGCGGTCAAGGTGGTGATGGGCGATCTCGGCACCTTCGACGGCATCCGCACCAGCGTGGTCGGCGAAGTGCTGGACGACACCGGCGCCCCCATCCCCGGCCTGTTCTCGGTGGGCAACGACCGCGCCAGCGTGATGGGCGGCAACTACCCCGGCGCCGGCATCACGCTCGGGCCGATCATGACCTTCGGCTACATCACGGGCCGTCACATCGCCGGTGCGCTGGAAACGGTGCAGATCCCCGCCATGCAGATCGAGCGCAAGGAGATGGTCCATGTTGCCTGAGGCCCTGCCCCGCCCGCTCGACAAGCCGCTGGTGGATCACCGCATCTACACCATCCAGCTGCGCAAGATGAACGAGTTCATCGAGGTCTTCGACCGTCTCGCGATGCCGATCCTGCTCGAGACCCTCGGTCACCCGGTCGGTTTCTACACCAGCCTCGTCGGCGCACAGAACCAGTTCGTCCATCTGTGGGCCTACGAGAGCATGGCGGACTACGAGGCGCGTTGCAGGGCGCGCGACACGCACCCCGACTTCCCGAAGTACCTCGCTGCCTCCGGCCACCTGATCACCGCCCAGGAAACCCGGCTGATCCGCATGGTCGACATGCCCAGCCTGCGGAGGACCTGAAGCATGAGCTCACCGACGAAGGGCAAGGTGGCGATCGTCACTGGCGGCGCCGACGGCATCGGCTGGGCCACGGCCCAGCGCCTGGCCCAGGAAGTCGAACATGTGGTCGTCGCCGACCTGCGTGCGGATACGGCGCAGGCACGCGCGGCAGCGCTGGGCGAACACCACTGCGGCCTGGGTGCCGACGTGACCGTGCAGGAGGAGGTCGCGGCGCTGGTCGACACTGTCGTGGACCGCTTCGGCCGCATCGACATGCTGGTGAACAACGCCGGCGTCCCCGAGCAGGTCGCCGCCACGGTCGATCAGCAGCTCGCGGCCTTCGACCGGGTGATCGGCGTGCACCTGCGCGGCACCTTCCTGATGTCGCAGGCGGTGGGTCGGGTGATGCTTGCGCAGGGCTGCGGCAGCATCGTCAACCTCTCCTCCATCGCGGGCTTCGCCGGCATTCCCCAGCGCAACGCCTATGCAGCGGCGAAGGCGGGCATCGTCGGCATGACGCGTTCGATGGCCTGCGAATGGGCTCGCCACGGCGTGCGCGTGAACGCCGTCGCGCCGGGCTATGTGCGCACCGCGCTGGTGGCCGAACTGGAAGCGAAGGGTGCGCTGAACGCTCGCAGCCTGCTGTCCCGCACGCCGATGGGCCGGATGGCGCGCCCGGAAGAGATCGCCGAGGTCATCGCCTTCCTCGCCTCCGAGCGTGCCAGCTTCGTCACCGGCAGCACCCTGGTCGCCGACGGCGGCTGGCTCGCCTGGGGCGCGCCCGAGGACAGCCTGCCCGGGCTGTGAGGCAGTACCCGGGGCTCAGCCCAGCCCCGGGATCACCCCACCGACCTTCACCAGCCAGATGAACGCGCTGATGGTGATGAAGGAGACCACGGTCGCCATCACCAGCACCGCGGAGCACAGGCCTTCCAGGCCGTACTTCTGGCCGAGGATGGCGTAGATGCTGAACATCGGCACGCAGGCGAAGAACACCGCGGCGACCTGCAGCTCGGCGGAAATGCCCGGAACCAGGAACACAGCCAGCAACACCGCCAGCGGGTGCAGCAGGAGCTTGCCGCCAGTCACAAGGGCGACCTCGCGCCCCATCCCCTTCACCGTGCTGCCGGCGAGGTTGCCGCCGATGACGAACAGCGCGATCGCGGCCGAGGCCAGCGACAGCATGTCGATCGCCTTGAACAGCGGCTGCGGCAGGCGGATGCCGGTGAGCGCGAAGCTGAAGCCGATGGCGATCGCGATGATCATCGGGTTCTTCAGCAGGTTGAGCGCGATGTCGCGCAGGATGCGCAGGATGCTCGCGCCCCTGTTGCCGGCGCTGTCGGCCAGGATCAACACCAGCGGCAGCATCAGCAGATTCTCGACCAGCATGGTCAGCGCCATCGCCACGGTGGCGATTGGGCCCAGCACCTGCAGCGCCACCGGCAGGCCGATGAAAGCGCTGTTCGACAGCGACGCCCCCATGCCGAACACGACGCTGTCGCGGAAGCTGCGCTTGAACACCCAGCGCGCCAGCAGCACCGTCGCCGCCATCGCCGCGAGCGAGCCCAGCGCATAGGCGAGCAGGTAGCCGGAGTTCATCACCTCGCGGAAAGGCCGCTGCGACAGGGCCTGGAACAGCATCGCCGGCAACGCGAAGCGGATGACGAAGGTGCCGAGCACGCGCATGTCGGGCTTGGAAAACAGGCCCAGGCGCACGGCGCCGAAGCCGAGGCCGATCAGGATGAAGACCGGGGTGGTGATGGCGAGGATGTCGAGCACGTCAGGCTCCGGCGGCCGGGCTTGCGACCGGCACGCAGGTCAGGGATTCAAAAAGAACCCCCGGCCGCGGGGAGGCGGCGCGGGGGTCGAGGGAACCGGCTCCGCATCCGGGTGGATGACGGAACCGTAGAGGGAGTCGTTGTCCGCGGCACCGCTCACGCAGCGAATTCTTCGGTATCGATCTCGACCTGCGTGGCGGCCGGGTAGCGCGGGCCGGAGACGGTCCGGGCGTTGATCAGGGCCTCGAGCCGCGCGACGAGGTCGGGCGCCAGCACGATGTCGGCGGCCTTCAGGTTCTCTTCCAGGTGCGCGAGGCTGGTCGTGCCCGGAATCGGCAGGATGTCCGTACCCTTGGCCAGCAACCAGGCCAGGGCCAGTTGCGCGGGCGTGCAGCCGGCCTCGCGCGCGAGCCCGAGGTAGCCGTCGAGCAGCCGCAGGTTGGCGGCGAAATGCGCGCTCTGGAAGCGCGGCATCGCGCGACGGATGTCCTTGGCCTCGAAGGCGGCGACCTGGGCCGGATCGGTCAGCGCGCCGGCGAGGAAACCGCGCGCCACCGGACTGAAGGCGACAAAGGAGACGCCCAGTTCGCGGCAGGCGTCGAGCACCGCGATCTCGGGGTTGCGCGTCCACAGCGAATATTCGGTCTGCAGCGCTGCGACCGGGTGCACCGCATGCGCGCGGCGCAGGGTGTCGGCCGACACCTCGGACAGACCGATGCTGCGGATCTTGCCCTCGCGCACCAGGTCGGCCATCGCACCCATGCTGTCCTCGATCGGCACCACCTTGTCCCAGCGGTGCAGGTAGTACAGGTCGATGACGTCGGTCTGCAGGCGCTGCAGCGACTCTTCGCAGGTGCGCTTGATGGTCGCGGGACGGCCGTCGATGACGCGCTTGCCGTCCACGCCGGTCATGCCGCACTTGCTCGCCAGCGTGTAGCGCGAACGGTGCTTGCCCAGCACACGGCCCACCAGCGTCTCGTTGGCGCCGAAGCCGTACAGCGCGGCGGTGTCGAAGTGCGTCACGCCCAGTTCCAGCGCCCGCAGCAACACGGCTTCGCCCACCTCGGGCGAAGGCGGCACGCCATAGGCGTGGCTCAGGTTCATGCAGCCCAGGCCGATGGCACCGACCTGGAAGGGACCGAGTTTGCGTTGTTGCATGCGGGGCTCCTGCAGAAAATGACAACGGCTCCAGCCGTGAGGATGGAGCCGGAAAGCCTGATCGGGACGGATCAGGCGTGATGCCTCGGGCTCAGGCGGCGTTCAGTTGCTGCTCGAGCTGGTGCAGCACCTGGTAGCACGGCAGCACCTTGTGCACGCTCGAGTTCGGCTCGCGGCCTTCGCGGATGGCGGCGAAGAATTCGCGGTCCTGCAGCTCGATGCCGTTCATCGACACGTCGACCCTGGAGACGTCGATCTTCTCTTCCTTGCCGTTGAACAGGTCGTCGTAGCGGGCAATGTAGGTGCCGGTGTCGCCGATGTAGCGGAAGAAGGTGCCGAGCGGGCCGTCATTGTTGAAGGACAGCGACAGCGTGCAGATGGCGCCGTTCGCGGCCTTGAGCTGGATGGACATGTCCATCGCGATGCCCAGCGTCGGGTGGATCGGGCCCTGGATGGCATTGGCCTGCACGATCGGGCTGTTGGCCTGATAGGCGAACAGATCGACGGTGTGGGCGGCATGGTGCCACAGCAGGTGGTCGGTCCAGCTGCGCGGCTGGCCCAGCGCGTTCATGTTGGTGCGGCGGAAGAAATAGGTCTGCACGTCCATCTGCTGGACGTTGAACTCACCCGCCTTGACCTTGTTGTGCACCCACTGGTGGCTGGGGTTGAAGCGGCGCGTGTGGCCGACCATGGCGACCAGGCCGGTTTCCTTCTGCAGGCGTGCGACTTCCTCGGCGCCCTTCAGCGTGTCGGCGAGCGGGATCTCGACCTGCACGTGCTTGCCGGCCTTCAGGCACTGGATCGACTGGTCGGCGTGCATCTGCGTCGGGGTGCAAAGGATCACGGCATCGACCTCGGGCAGCGCCAGGGTCTCGGCGAGGTCATTGGTGACGTGGCCGACCTTGTACTTCGTGGCGACTTCGCGGGTCTTTTCCAGGTCACGGCCGATCAGCGAAACCACTTCGACGCCGTCGATGTTCTTGATGCCGTCCAGGTGCTTGATGCCGAACGCGCCGGCACCGGCGAGTGCGACCTTGATCGTCTTGCTCATCAGTTGTTCTCCAGGATCAGGTGGCCCACGGCCGTGTTGGACGCGGGAATGTGATAGAAGCGGTGCTTGACCGTGGGCGCCGGACCGCCCTGGATGTCGCTCATCGCGCCGCGTGCGATCAGCCACATCACCAGCTCGATGCCTTCGGAGCCGGCCTCGCGAACGTACTCGATGTGCGGCACTTCGGACAGCCCCGCCGGGTCGGCGATCAGGCGGTCGAGGAAGGCATTGTCCCACTCGCGGTTGAGCAGGCCGGCACGCGCGCCCTGAAGCTGGTGGCTCATGCCGCCCGTGCCCCAGATCTGCACCTTGATGTCGTCGTCGAAACACGCCACCGCCTTGCGGATGGCCTGGCCGAGCTGGAAGCAGCGGCGGCCCGACGGCACCGGATACTGCACGACGTTGACCGCGAAGGGGATGACCTTGCACGGCCAGGCGTCGGGCTCGCCGAACATCAGCGACAGCGGCACGGTGAGGCCGTGGTCGACTTCCATCTTGTTGACGATGGTGAGGTCGAAATCGTCCTGGATGACGCTCTGCGCGATGTGCGAGGCGAGCTCCGGATGGCCGATGACCTTGGGCACCGGACGCGGGCCGTAGCCTTCGTCGGCCGGGATGAACTCTGCAGCCGTGCCGATGGCGAAGGTCGGGATCATGTCCAGGCTGAAGGCCGTGGCGTGGTCGTTGTAGACGAGGAAGATCACGTCAGGCGTGTTCTCCTTCATCCATTCCTTCGAGTACTCGTAGCCGGCGAACAGCGGCTGCCAGTAGGCCTCGCCGGTCTTCTTGAGGTCGATGGCGGCACCGATGGCCGGCACGTGCGAGGTGTAAACCGATGCGGAAATCTTGGCCATGCTGTCAGGCTCCCTTGTTCTTGCCCGCCGCACCTTGCGGCTGGTGCTGCGGCTGGGCGTCACCGTCTTCGCCCAGGTAGCGGTTGCCCTCGGGCGAACGGCCGCCCTTGATCATCATGTCGCGGTATTCCTCTTCGGTCATGCCGGTCATGCTGCCCGCCATCTGCTGGAAGCTCAGGCCGTCGGTGGCACCGATCTTGGCGAGGAAGTAGATGTTGCCGCCGGTGCGCATGCACCAGTTGAGGTCGCGCGCCAGCACGGCCTGCTTCTGCTCCTCGGTCATGGGCCATTCGTCGAGATAGGCGCGCTCGTCCGCCTTGAAGCGGGCGCGGTTGTCGGCCTTCATCAGCGACATGCAGAACTGGTTGAGCCAGTAGCCCTTGCGCGACTGCTCGGCATCGAAAATGATCGTGCCGGGAATGTCCAGGTAAGGTTTGTCCAAAGCCATGATCAGCACTCCTCCGGCCAGTAGAGACGCATCGGGTTATCGACCAGCAGCTTGCGCTGCAGTTCGGCGGTCGGCGCGATGTGCGGGATGAAGTCGACCAGCAGGCCGTCGTCGGGCATGTGGTCCTTCAGGTTGGGGTGCGGCCAGTCGGTACCCCACAGCACGCGGTCGGGGAACTGCTCGACGATGCGGCGGGCGAAGGGCACGACGTCCCGGTAGGCATTCTGCTCGCCGTCCAGCGCCTTGGGGCCGGTGACGGACAGGCGCTCGGGGCAGCTGACCTTGGACCAGACGTTGGGGTTCTCGCGCATGAACTTCACGAACAGTTCGAACTCCGGACCGTCGATCGGCTTGGAGACGTCCGGGCGGCCCATGTGGTCGACGACCACGGTGGTGGGCAGCGCGGTGAAGAAGTCCCACAGTTCGGGCAAGTCGACCGCCTCGAAGTAGATCACCACGTGCCAGCCCAGCGGGGCGATGCGGTTGGCGATCTCGAGCAGTTCGTCCTTGGGCGTGAAGTCCACCAGGCGCTTGACGAAGTTGAAGCGCACGCCGCGCACGCCGGCGGCGTGCAGGTCCTGCAGTTCCTGGTCGGTGATGCTGCGACGCACCGTGGCGACACCGCGCGCCCTGCCGTTCGAAGCCTTGCACGCATCGACCATGGCGCGGTTGTCGGCGCCGTGGCAGGTGGCCTGCACGACCACGTTACGGGCGAAGCCGAGGTGGTCGCGCAGCGCGAAGAGCTGCGCCTTGCTCGCGTCGCAGGGGGTGTACTTGCGTTCGGGGGCGTAGGGAAACTCCGCGCCGGGGCCGAACACATGGCAGTGCGCATCCACCGCGCCGGCCGGCAGCGTGAAGCGGGGCTTGCTCGGGCCGGCGTACCAATCGAGCCAGCCGGGGGTCTTTTCGAATTGCATGCGTGTCCTCTGGTGTTCTCTCTGTTGTGGCTGGGGGTGGGGCCCGCCGGTGCGCTGCAGCCGGCGCCGGTCGGACCGTCCCTTTTTGTATTCGGCGGCTGAACCTCAGTCGATGTACTTGAGGCCGGCCTTTTCCAGCGGCTCGCGCATCTTGTAGAGGTCGAGGCCGAGCACGCCGGCAGCGAACTTCTCGCGCTTCTCGCCTTCGAAGGACTCGCGCTTCTCGGCGGCATCGGCCACCTGCTGGGCGATGGCGGCGGGCACGACGACCACGCCGTCGACGTCGGCAATGACGACGTCACCCGGATTGACCAGCGCACCGGCGCACACCACCGGCACGTTCACCGAGCCGAGCGTGGCCTTGATGGTGCCCTTGGCGTGGATGGCCTTGGCGAACACCGGGAAGCCCATCTGCTCGAGATCGGCCACGTCGCGTACGCCACCATCGATGATCAGGCCGCGCGCGCCGCGCGCCTTGAACGAGGTGGCGAGCAGGTCGCCGAAGAAGCCGTCGGCGTTGTCGGTGGTGCACGCGGCGACGGCGACGTCGCCTTCCTGCAGCTGTTCGGCGGCGACGTGCATCATCCAGTTGTCGCCCGGCTGCAGCAGGATGGTGACCGCGGTGCCGCACATCCTGGCGCCGGTGTAGACCGGACGCATGTAGGGCTTCATCAGGCCGACGCGGCCCATGGCCTCGTGGATGGTGGCGACGCCGAAGCGCGACAGCTTTTCGACCGCTGCCTTGTCGGCGCGGACGATGTTGCGCTTGACGATGCCGAGCTGGTTCAGTTGCGTCATCTTCCCCTCTCCTCTTACAGGCCCTTGGCCTTCAGCGCGGCATCCAGGCGCGAATACACGCGGCGGGCGTTGCCTTCGTAGATCATGTGGCGCTCTTCGGCGGTCAGGTTGGCGCTCTCGATGTAGCGCTTGGTGTCGTCGTAGTAGTGGCCGGTCTCGGGGTCGATGCCACGCACCGCACCGATCATCTCGGAGGCGAACAGCACGTTCTTGACCGGGATGACCTTGGTCAGCAGGTCGATGCCGGGCTGGTGGTACACGCAGGTGTCGAAGTAGATGTTGTTCAGCAGGTGCTCGGTGAGCAGCGGCTTCTTCAGCTCCTGCGCCAGGCCGCGGAAACGCCCCCAGTGGTAGGGCGCCGCGCCGCCGCCGTGCGGAATCACGAACTTCAGCGTCGGGAAGTCCTTGAACAGGTCGCTGGTCAGGCACTGCATGAAGGCGGTCGTATCCGCGTTGAGGTAGTGCGCGCCGGTGGTGTGGAAGCAGGCGTTGCAGCTGGTCGACACGTGCACCATGGCCGGGATGTCGAGCTCGACCATCTTCTCGTAGATGGGGTACCAGTGACGGTCGTGCAGCGGCGGGCTGGTCCAGTGGCCGCCGGAGGGGTCCGGATTCAGGTTGATGCCGACGAAACCGTATTCATTGACGCACTTCTCGATCTCGGGGATGCAGGTCTTCGGGTCGACACCGGGCGACTGCGGCAGCATGGCGGCGCCGATGAAGTGGTCCGGAAACAGCTGCGAGACGCGATAGCACAGCTCGTTGCAGATCGCCGACCAGGTCGCGCTGGTGTTGAAGTCGCCGATGTGGTGGGCCATGAAGCTGGCGCGCGGCGAGAAGATCGTCAGGTCCGAGCCGCGCTCCTTCATCAGGCGCAGCTGGTTCTTCTCGATGGTCTCGCGCAGTTCGTCATCGCTGATCTTCAGGTCGGAGACCTTGGGTGCGACCGAGGGGTCCTTCAGGCCGGCGATCTGCTGGTTGCGCCAGTCTTCCAGCGCCTTCGGCGCCGTCGTGTAGTGACCGTGGATGTCGATGATCATTGCTTGTCTCCTTTCCAGATGGATGCCGGCACCATGACTTCGCCGCGCATGATGAGGCGCGCGGTGCGCAACAGCGCAGCGCGGGTAACGTTTTGCGGATCGGCCGGATCCAGTTCCAGCTCGACCGAGAACTCGCCGGTCGGGTGCTCCACCGACACGGTGCGCGCCAGGCCTTCGGGCACCACGGCGATGCCTTCGGTGATCGAGCCGCGCAGCACACAGGCCGTGCCGACGGTCACCGCGGCAAGCACGCCAATGGCGTCGTGGCAAACATGCGGGATGAAGCTGCGCGTGGTCAGGCTGCCGCCGTCGCGCGGCGGCGCAACCAGTGTCATCTTGGGGTAGTTCTTGGCACTCACGTCGCCCAGGCCCATCGCGTGGCCGCAAGCAATGCGCAGGCGCTCGATGCGCGCCTTGAGCTCGGTGTCGGCGTTCAGCTCGGCCACGCTCTCGTAGCCGGTACGGCCGACGTCGGCGGCACGAAAGATCACCAGCGGCATGCCGTTGTCGATGCAGGTCACCTCGACGCCATCGATGACATCGCGCACCTTGCCGGTGGGCAGCAGGCCGGAACAGACCGAACCTGCGGTATCAAGAAAATTGATCTTGATCGGCGCCGAGCTACCCGGTACACCGTCGATGCGGGCGTCACCCTCGTAGCTCACCCGACCACCGGGGGTCTGCACGGTGATGTCGCAGGCCATGCCGGTATTGAGGGTCAGCACGCGGAAAGTCGATTCCTCGCCCTGCGCGCGGACCATGCCCGTCTCGAGCGCGAAGGGCACGACGGCCGCTAGCATGTTGCCGCAGTTGGGCGTGGTGTCGACCGTGTCCTTTTCGGGCTGCAGCTGCGCGAACAGGAAGTCCAGATCCACGCCCGGCCGGGAGCCGGGGCGCACGATGCCGACCTTGCTCGTCAGCGGATTGGCGCCGCCCAGACCGTCGATCTGACGGCGGTCGGGTGACCCCATCACGGCAAGCAGGACTCGATCGCGCGTCGAGACATCCGCAGGCAGATCGCTTTCCCGGAAGAACGGGCCTCGCGAAGTGCCGCCGCGCATGAACAGGGTGGGAATGGGTGTTTGCATGCCGCCAATTCTGGAACCACCCCCCTCTGTTCAATAGGGTGGACTGACTCTATCTGCTATCGCATTTTGATATAGAATCATAGAAGGGATAATAAATAGCGTCGATCGGAAATGGATATCAAGCAGATCGAGTACTTCGTCCACGTCGCCGAACTGGGCAGCTTCACCCGTGCCTCCATCGCGCTGGACATCGCGCAGCCGGCACTCAGCCGGCAGATCCGCCAGCTCGAGATCGAACTGCGCCAGCCGCTGCTGCTGCGCAATGGACGCGGCGTGACGACCACCGAGGCCGGCAAGATCCTGCTCGAACACGGCCGCGGCGTGCTGCACCAGATCGAGCGTGTCCGCGAGGAGTTGGCGCGCGCGCGTGGCGGGGAGGTCGGGCGGGTGGCGGTGGGCATGCCCCCCAGCGTCTCGCGCGTACTCACGGTGCCGCTGACGCATGCCTTCCGCGAACTGATGCCCGACGCCATCCTGTCGATCAACGAGGGCCTGTCCTTCACGATGCAGGAATCGGTGATCCAGGGCCGCCTCGACATCGCGCTGCTCTATCAGGCCCGGCCTTCGCCCGACCTCGAAATCCATCCCCTGCTGTCGCAATCGCTTCACCTGTTGCAGGCCAGGCGGCAGACCAGCGAAACCGGCCCGGTGAGCCTGCGCGAGGTAGCCAGGCTGCCGCTCATCCTGCCTGGCCGCCCGAATGCGATCAGGATGATCGTCGAGACCGAGATGCAGCGACTCGGCCTGCAGCCTCACATCACCATCGAGGCGGAGGCCACGCCGGCCATCCTCGACCTGGTTGCGGACGGACTCGGCTCCGGCATACTCCCTGCCAGCGCATTCGACGCCCATTCGCCGCGACTGCAGAACGATCTCGTGCTGCGATCGATCCGCGACCCCGGCCTGCTGACACACCTGTCATGGGCCGTCAGCGCACGGCGCCCGATGACCCAGGTGCAGCGCAATCTGATCGAGCTCATCGAGTCGAAGGTCAGGGAGCTGATCACGCCGGCGTAAGAACCGCGCCGCGCGCCGCCTTGGGCCAGCCCGCATCACGACGACCCACGACCAACCCATCCCGCAACCCGAAGAACGCTGGCGACACCGGCCTGGCGCGCATGCACCAGGCCAGACCACGTCATGGACACACCCCCACATGACCGACACACGACACCCCACCCCGCGCGACGCCCGTCTGCTCCTGATCCTCGCCGGCATCCTGCTGATCGCCGCCAACCTGCGCGCACCGATCACCGGACTGCCGCCGCTGCTGCCGATCCTGCAGCCCGCCCTCGACCTCGACACCACCCTGGCCGGCCTGCTCACCACGCTGCCGCTGCTTGCCTTCGCGTTCATCTCGCCGCTGGCACCGCGCCTTGCGCGCCGCACCGGCCTCGAAGCCGTGCTGTTCGCCGCACTGGTACTGATCGCGGGCGGCATCGCCCTGCGTTCACTCGGGCCGCAGTGGAGTCTCTTCGCCGGCACGGCGGCGATCGGCATCGGCATCGCACTCGGCAACGTCTTGCTGCCGAGCCTGATCAAGCGCGACTTCCCCGCCCACATCCCCAGCATGACCGGCGCCTATGCGTTGACGATGGGCATGGCGGCGGCCATGGCCTCGGCGACGATGACGCCGCTGGCGACCCGTTTCGGACTCGGCTGGGACGGCGCGCTGGCGACGATGATCGTGCTGCCGCTCGCGGCGCTCGCCGTCTGGTGGACGCGCCTGTCCGGCCGGCACAATCCGGCCGCGATGACGACTGCCGGGACTCGCGCCGCGCCGGTATGGACGTCGGCGCTCGCCTGGCAGGTCACCCTGTTCATGGGCTTGAATTCCTTCGTGTACTACGTGATCGTCGGCTGGCTGCCCACGATCCTGCTCGCGCACGGCCATTCGGCCACCGGCGCCGGATCGCTGCACGGCCTGATGCAACTCGCATCGGCCGTACCAGGCCTGCTGCTTGGCCCGCTGATCCAGCGCAGCCGCAATCAGAAGGCGATCGCGGTCGCGGTGTCGCTGCTGATCGTACTGGCGCTCGGCGGGCTGTTGGCGCACCCGTCACTGGCAACGCTGTGGGTGGTCTGCTTCGGCTTCGGCGCGGGCGCCGGCGTGACGCTGAGCCTGATGTTCATGGGCCTGCGCACGCGCAGCCCCGAGCAGGCCGCCGCACTTTCAGGCATGGCGCAGTGCATCGGTTATCTGCTGGCGGCCAGTGGCCCGCCACTGATCGGCTGGATGCACGACGCTGCCGGCAGCTGGGACGTACCGCTGGCCGGCTGCCTCGCGCTCGCCCTCGTCATGGCCGTATTCGGCTTTCTGTCGGGCCGCGACCGGCAGATCCACGACACCAGGCCCGTCTGACGATCGCGCCGCAGGACGGGCGGGGCGCCATGCCGCCGCGCCCGTCCTGCGGCATCAAGCTGCCAGCGCGCGCCCGATGACCAGCTTCTGGATGTCGCTGGCGCCTTCGTAGATCTGGCACACGCGCACGTCACGGTAGATGCGCTCGACCGGGAAGTCGGTGACGTAGCCATAGCCGCCGTGCACCTGGATGGCATCCGAACACACTCGCTCGGCCATCTCGGAGGCAAACAGCTTGGCCATCGAGGCCTCCTTCAGGCACGGACGGCCCGCATCCTTCAGGCTGGCGGCGTGCCACACGAGCTGGCGCGCGGCCTCGAGCTGCGTGGCCATGTCGGCGAGGCGGAAGTTCACCGCCTGGTGCTCGAAGATCGGCTTGCCGAAGCTCTCGCGCTCCTGCGCATACTTCACCGCCGCCTCCAGCGCGGCGCGGGCCATGCCCAGGCACTGGGCGGCGATGCCGATGCGGCCGGCTTCGAGGTTCGACAGCGCGATCCTGTAGCCCTCGCCTTCCGCACCGACCACCGAGTCCGCCGGGATGCGGCAGTTCTCGAACAGGATCTGCGTGGTGTCGGAGGCCTTCTGCCCCATCTTCTCCTCGATGCGGCCGACCTGGTAGCCGGGTGCAGTGGCAGGCACCAGGAAGCAGGTGATGCCCTTCTTGCCGGCAGCCTTGTCGGTGACGGCGAACACGATGGCGACGTCGGCGTGCTTGCCGGTGGTGATGAACTGCTTGACGCCGTTCAGCACCCACTCGTAACCGTCACGCACGGCCGTGGTTCGGATGGCCGAGGCATCCGAGCCCACGTGCGGCTCGGTGAGGCAGAAGCAGCCGAGCTTCTCGCCACGGGCGAGCGGCTTCAGCCAGGCTTCCTTCTGCGCATCGGTGCCGAAGCGGTTGATGATCCCGCACGGCAGCGAGTTCTGCACGCTGACGATGGTCGACGTGGCACCGTCGCCGGCGGCGATCTCTTCCAGCGTCAGCACCAGGCTCATGTAGTCCATGCCGGCCCCGCCCCACTCCTCGGGCACCACCATGCCGAGCGCACCGAGTTCGGCAAGCTCGTTCAGCGCCTCGCGCGGGAAGGTGTGGTTGCGGTCCCATTCGGCGGCGAAGGGGGCCAGGCGCTCCTG
This sequence comes from Thauera sp. 63, assembly GCF_000310165.2. Lineage (NCBI taxonomy): Bacteria > Pseudomonadati > Pseudomonadota > Betaproteobacteria > Rhodocyclales > Zoogloeaceae > Thauera > Thauera sp. 63. The sequence goes on along the minus strand of NZ_AMXC01000011.1, from coordinate 54,812 downwards.
CGCGAAGGCGCGCATCGAGTCGCGGATGAGTTCCTGTTCCTGGGTCAGAATCATGATGAAACCTCTACTGGAACGGACGCACCGTTCCATTGCTCGTCAATATGCGACACGGCCAAACCGGCCGTGTCGGGAGTTGGTGAAGCCGCCGAGGACTGTCCGAGCCCGCAGGGTTCGTTCCGCAGGCTGCGGAACGAACCCCCGGCGCGGCTGGCGGTTCGATGCACAGGCAATCAGCCGCCGCAGCCCACCGAGGCATCGACCTCGATCGCCATCGCCGTCGCCTCGCCGCCGCCGATGCACAGGCTGGCGACACCGCGCCTGAGGCCGCGCTTGCGCAGCGCGCCGATCAGCGAGACCAGGATGCGCGCACCCGAGGCGCCGATCGGATGGCCCAGCGCGCAGGCGCCGCCATTGACGTTGACCTTGTCGTGCGCCAGCTTCATCTCGTGCATCGCCGCCATGGTGACGACCGCGAAGGCCTCGTTGATCTCCCACAGATCAACGTCGTCGGTCGACCAGCCGGCCTTGGCCAGCACCTTCTGCATCGCGCCCACCGGGGCCGTCGTGAACCAGGCCGGCTCCTGCGCATGGGTGGCATGGCCGACGATGGTCGCGACCGGCTTCAGGCCCAGCTTGTCGGCAGTGGACTTGCGCATCAGCACCAGCGCCGCGGCGCCGTCCGAGATCGAGCTCGAGTTGGCCGGCGTGACCGTGCCGTCCTTCTTGAACGCGGGCTTGAGGCCGGGGATCTTGTCGATCTGCGCCTTCAGCGGCTGCTCGTCCTTGTCGACGACGACATCGCCCTTGCGGCCCGACACGGTGACCGGCACCACTTCCCAGGTGAAGTCGCCGTTGTTGATCGCGGCCTGGGCACGGGTGGTCGAGGCGATGGCGAACTCGTCCTGCGCCTGGCGGCTGAAGCTGAAGTGGCTCGCGCATTCCTCGGCGAAGGTGCCCATCAGGCGGCCCTTGTTCTCCTTGGAGTAGCTGTCTTCCAGGCCGTCGAGGAACATGTGGTCGAACATCTGGCCGTGGCCGAGGCGATAGCCGCCGCGCGCCTTGGGCAGCAGGTAGGGCGCGTTGGACATCGACTCCATGCCGCCGGCGACCATCACCTCGTTGGTACCGGCGAGGATCAGGTCGTGGGCCAGCATGGTGGCCTTCATGCCCGAACCGCACACCTTGTTGATGGTGGTGCAGCCGGCCGACAGCGGCAGGCCGGCGCCGAGCGCAGCCTGGCGGGCGGGCGCCTGGCCGAGGCCGGCGGGCAGCACGCAGCCCATGATGACCTCTTCGACCTGCTCGGGCTTGAGGCCGGCGCGCTCGACCGCCGACTTGATGGCGATGGCGCCGAGCTGCGGCGTGGTCAGGCTGGAAAGCTCGCCCTGGAAACCGCCCAGCGGTGTGCGGGCGACGGAAACGATGACGACGGGATCGGACATGCGGTTCTCCTGTTGAATCGGTGTTGTGGGTTGCGCTCAGGGCTGGAGCGCTTCGAGCGCAGCGGCATAGCGCGGCATCAGGTCCTCGCTGCGGCTTACATTCAGGCCCAGGTCGCGGATCAGCCCATCCTTCAGGCCATAGATCCAGCCATGCACGGTGAGGCGCTGGCCGCGCTGCCAGGCGTCCTGCACGACGACGGTCTGCGCGACGTTGGCCACCTGCTCGATGACGTTGAGTTCGCACAGGCGGTCGTGGCGCAGTTCGAGCGGCAAGTCGTCCACCGCCCGCAGGTGGCGCACATGCACGTCCTGCACATGGCGCAGCCACAGGTCGACCAGACCGACGCGGGCGCGATCCAGCGCTGCCTTGACGCCGCCGCAACCGTAGTGACCGACGACCATGATGTGCTTCACCTTCAGCACATCGACTGCGTACTGGATGACGGCGAGGCAGTTGAGGTCGGTGTGCACGACGACGTTGGCGACGTTGCGATGCACGAAGACTTCGCCCGGCAGCAGGCCGACGATCTGGTTGGCCGGCACGCGCGAATCGGAACAGCCGATCCACAGGTACTCCGGGCTCTGCAGGTGCGACAGCTTCTCGAAGAAGCCCGCATCGAGCTGCTGCATCTGGCGCGACCAGGCCTGGTTGTAGTCGAACAGATGGAAGAGGTTCTCGTTGCGCACCTCGTCCTCGGACCATTGCGACAGGTCCAGCGTAAGAAAGACCGTGCCTTCGATCGGGCTCGGGTAATAGGCCGGCGCCTCGGTGAAGCCCAGTTCGCGGTAGAGCTTCATCGCGATGCGCATCGCCGGCTGGGTGTCGAGCAGGATGCGGCGGTAGCCCAGTTCCTGCGCCGCCCTAATGGCGGCCAGTGCAAGCTGGCGTCCCAGGCCATGGCCGCGCGCATCGGGGTCGACGTACAGCCGCTTCATCTCGCACACGCCTTCCGAGAAGCGGCGCACGCCGACGCAGCCGGCGGGGCGCCCCTCGTACTCGGCGAAGAACAGGCGGCCATCCGCCTCGCCGTAGGCCCCGGGCAGGTTCGCGACCTCGTCGGCAAACCCCTGGTAGCTCAGATCCACCCCGAGCCACGCGGCGTAGTTGCGGAAGAACTGGCGCACGTAGCCCAGTTCGGTCGTGTCGGATGCGGTCAGCACGCGCAGGCGGACAGTCATGTCAGTTCCTCCGGTCAGTCGGCGCGCGCAATGAAGGACCGGTTCGCATCAGCCCCCGCGCTCGCTCTTGCCCTGCATGGCCATGATGGTCTGCTGCATGATCGCGCACAAGGTCCAGCGCTCGTCGCGGATCGCGAACACTTCGGCGCGGGTGATGATCAGCGTGCGCCCCGGCTTGATGACCTCGCCGCGCGCCACCAGGCGCTGGCCATCGGCCGGCGCGACGAGGTTGAGCTTGTACTCCACCGTCAGCACGCTGGTGTCCGAGGGCGTCAGGGTATTGGCCGCATAGCCTGCCGCCGAGTCGGCGATCATGCCCACCACGCCACCATGGATGTAGCCGTGCTGCTGGGTGATCTCCGTCTTGTGCGGCAGATGGATCTCGACGAAGCCCGGCTCGACCACGGCAAGCCGCGCCCCGATCAAGGCCATCGCGTGCTGCAGGTCGAAGCTGGCGCGGACGCGACCGGCGTAGTCTGGGTCCTTGGGCTGGAACTGCGGCATCTCCGGGCGCATGGTCGGTGTCTCCGTGGGTATCCTTATCGCTGTGACGGTATTTTCGTTGTTTTTACGTTTACGTCAACGTAAGCTTGAGGTCAAAAAAACGGGGCAAGGCCCCGCGTTTCAACCGATGCCCGCCTCGTCGATGTGCCGCGCCAGTTCGGCCTGGGCTGCAGCCGCCCCTTCGGCGTTGTGACCGAGCAAGGCATGGCACTGCTGCTCCAGCATGTCGATCTCGAGGAGCACGGCCTCGATATCCAGGCGTTGCTGCTCGAGCGCGGCGCGGCGCTCGGCCAGCACCTTGAGGAAGCTTTCGAGCTGCTGCGCCGAATTGCGCACGCCGCCGTACATGTCGAGCAACTCGCGGATCTCGGCCAGCGACAGGCCGAGGCGCTTGCCGCGCAGCGTGAGTTTCAGCCGCGTGCGATCGGCCTTGGTGTAGACCCGGGCCCGTCCCGCGCGCGCCGGAGTGAGCAAGCCCTGGTCTTCGTAGAAACGGATGGCGCGCGGCGTGATGTCGAATTCGCGCGCCAGTTCGGTGATGGTGTAGGTTTGTTCGTCGCCCATTGCAATCCGCGGCAGGTCGATTGCGCGGGAGAATTCCCGCGCAATCGACAAGATACTGTTTTATATAAGAAAACTTACAAATACTGGCAAAAGTTAAGCAGATTTCAACGATTTGAGCAACGCAAATCGACGAGTCGCGTGCCCCATGACACCGGGAGTCCCATGTCCGTACTGCACTATCCCTTCCCCGACCTGCCCGCCGAGGGGCAGACGCTCGAAGTCGCGCCCGGTGTCCATTGGGTGCGCATGGCCCTGCCCTTCGCACTGGACCATATCAACCTGTGGCTGCTGGACGACGGCGACGAACGCGTCATCGTCGACTGCGGCTATGGATCAGACAGTTCGCGCGCGGGGTGGACGCCGATCCTCGACGCGAGGCCCCAGCCCGTCGGCCGCATCATTGTCACCCATCACCACCCGGACCACCTCGGGCTGGCGACCTGGCTGGCCGCGCGCGACGGCGCCAGCCTGCACATGACGCTGGGCGAGTACCTCGCCGGCCACGCGATCTGGCACCAGCTGCCGGGCTACGCGGTACCCGACATGGTCGCCCAGTTCCGCGCTCACGGCCTCGACACCGCACGCGCCGACGCGCTGGCCGCGCGCGGCAACGCCTATCGCCGGGGCGTCCCCGAGATGCCCTCGCGCTACCACCGCCTGCGCAACGACGACACGCTGTCGATCGGCGGGCGCAGCTGGCGCGTCATCATCGGCTACGGCCACGCACCGGAACACGCCAGCCTGTACTGCGCCGAACTCGGACTGCTCATTTCGGGCGACATGCTGCTGCCCCGCATCTCGACCAATGTCAGCGTCTATGCTGCAACGCCGCACGACGACGCACTCGGCTACTTTCTTGACTCCATTCGGGAACTCTGCAACTTGCCCGACGACACGCTCGTGCTACCATCCCACGGCAAACCTTTCAAGGGTATCCGGTCAAGAGTGGAACAACTCGTCGCCCACCACCGCGAGCGTTGCGACGCGCTGCTGGCTGAGTGCAGTGCAGCAAAAGCCGCTGGAGAACTGTTGGCGACACTGTTTCCGCGCGAGCTCGATACCCATCAGGTCATGTTCGCCATGGGGGAGGCGATTGCTCACCTCAACCATCTGGAGAAGCGGAGCGCGCTTCGCCGGGAGGTCGGCGCGGATGGTCTGACCCGTTTCGTCAAAATCAATTGAGAGAGACCCGCCGGTCGCCAACCAGGAGTTCAAACAACATGGCTGCACCCTCGAACGAAACCCCTCACGCCGAACTGCCCGATCCGCAGGAGGTCGCCAAGACCTATGCCGAGGTCGCGCGCCGTGCCTCGCACCTGATCAGCGATCACGTCAATCGCCAGCTCAAGAAGGGCATCGCCGCCCCGGCTGACGAACTGGGCATCGCCCAGGCTTTCATGGACATGATGGCGAAGCTGCTGTCCAACCCGTACAAGCTCGCCCAGGCGCAGATGAACCTGGTGTGGGATTACTTCTCGCTGTGGCAGCACTCGATGATGCGCTTTGCCGGCCTGCACGCCGCGCCGGTCGCCGCGCCCGAGAAGTCGGACAAGCGCTTCAAGGACGAAGAGTGGGAAGAGCACTTCCTGTTCGATTTCATCAAGCAGTCCTACCTGATCGCCGCACGTCACATCCATGACACCGTGTGCTGCGTGGATGGCCTGGACGAGCAGACGCAGAAGAAGGTCAACTTCTATACCCGCCAGTACATCGACGCGCTGTCGCCGTCGAACTTCGCGATGACCAACCCCGAGGTCTTCCGCGAGACGGTCAAGAGCCACGGCCAGAACCTGCTGAAGGGCCTGAACAACCTGCTGCGCGACGTCGAGGAAGGCGGCGGCAACCTGCGCGTGAAGATGACCGACACCACGGCCTTCGAGCTGGGCAAGAACGTCGCCACCACGCCGGGCAAGGTCGTATTCCAGACCGACATGATGCAGCTGCTGCAATACACGCCCAGCACCGACAAGGTGCTGAAGAAGCCGCTGCTGATCGTGCCGCCGTGGATCAACAAGTTCTACATCCTCGACCTGCGCGAGAAGAACTCGTACATCAAGTGGTGTGTGGACCAGGGTCACACCGTGTTCGTGATCTCGTGGGTGAACCCCGACGAGCGTCACGCCGACAAGACCTTCGAATCCTACGTGCAGGAAGGCATCATCGCCGCGCTGGACGCCATCGAACAGCAGACGGGCGAAAAGTCGGTCAACGCCGCCGGCTACTGCCTGGGCGGCACCCTGCTCGCCACCACGCTGGCCTACCTGGCCGGCAAGCGCCAGGCCAGCCGCATCTCGGCCGCCACCTTCTTCACCACGATGACCGACTTCACCGACCCGGGCGAACTCGGTGTGTTCATCGACGAAGGGCAGGTGTCCAGCCTCGAGAAGAAGATGTTCGAGCGCGGCTACCTCGAAGGCTCGGAAATGGCCGGCACCTTCAATATGCTGCGTGCCAACGACCTGATCTGGTCCTTCGTGGTCAACAACTACCTGCTCGGCAAGGACCCGTTCCCGTTCGACCTGCTGTACTGGAACTCGGACTCCACCCGCATGCCGGCGAAGATGCACAGCTTCTACCTGCGCAAGCTGTACATGGAGAACCGCCTCGTCGAGCCGGGCGGCATCACCATCGACGGTGTTGCGATCGACCTGGGCAAGATCAAGACCCCGTGCTACTTCATCTCGACCATCGAAGACCACATCGCGCCGTGGAAGAGCACCTACGCAGGTGCCCGCAACTTCGGCGGCCCGGTCCGCTTCGTGCTCGGTGGCTCTGGCCACATCGCTGGCATCGTCAACCCGCCGGCGGCCAATAAGTACGGCTTCTGGATCAACCCGGCCGCCAAGCTGCCCGCCACGCCCGACGACTGGCTGGCCGGCGCGCAGCAGAACGCCGGCTCGTGGTGGACTGACTGGCAGGCCTGGCTGACCGCCATGGACAGCGAGCAGACCGAGCCGCGCGATCCGGCGAAGGGCAAGCTCAAGGTGCTGGAAGACGCGCCGGGCACCTTCGTCAAGATCCGCATCGACGCCAAGAAAGCCGCTGCCTGACAGGCGCCGGCTCTACAGGCAGGGGAGGGGTGACCCTCCCCTTTTTCTTTTTTTCCCACCTCCGCCGACATGACCGCCAGGCTCGTCCTCGACACCAACACCGTCCTCGCGCTGTGGATGTTCTGCGATCCGCGCCTGGCCCCGCTGCGCGCGTTCATCGAGGACGGCCGTTGCTCCTTGCACGGCCGGGCGGATGCGCTCGACGAACTGCGCATCGTGCTCGGCTACCCGCAGTTTCGCCTCGAGCCTGCCACCCAGGCGCTATTGCACGAAACCTATCGCGTACGCCTGAGCCTGCTACCGGACACACCGCCGGCCGATGCCGCAGCACTGCCCGCCTGCCGGGACGGCGACGACCAGAAGTTCCTCGAGATCGCCCGTGACGCCGGCGCGAGCCATCTCGTCACGCGCGACAAGGCCCTGCTGAAACCGGCCCGACACCGACTCGTGCGCGACCGCTTCACTGTCCTGACGCCCGAACGCCTCGTCGCGCAGCTGGCGGACGACTAGCGCGCGAAATCGACCAACTGCCGACGCAGCCCCGCCAGATAGCGCAAGCCGGCAACCACCCGGCTGCCATACCACGACACCATCTCGCCGTCGATCAATGTCGCCGGACGGCCACTCAGCGCCGTCACCTCGTCGGCATGACGCAACTGGAAGTGATAGGGCTCGCTCGACAGGAACACGCGCTCCACGTCGCCGAGCCAGCCCGCCGACCAATCGAAGGCCGGATAGCGCCCGGCACCACTGACACCGCCGTGTACACCGGGCAAGGTGGTCCAGCCGACCTCCGCGAGCATGGCCGACACATAGGTGTCGCGCGCGACCGTCATCCATGGCTCGCGCCAGATGAGATACAGCACACGCTCCGCCGGCAGCGCTGCCCTCACTGCTTCCGCCTCGCCCAGCGCAGCACGCAGATCGGCCGCGAGCGCCTGCGCGGCGCGTTCGCGCCCGAACAGCCCGCCAAAGAGGTCGAACAACGCGAGGTTGTCGCGCGGCCCACAGGGATGCGTGACCACGATATTGGGCACGAAGGCCGCAAGCTCATCGATGGTTTCGCGCCGGTTCTCGTCGATGTTCGCGATCACATGCGTGGGCGCCAGTTCGCGGATGCGGTCCATCTTCACGTCCTTCGTTCCACCGACCTTGGGCACGGCACGCAGGGCTTCGCGCGGATGGATGCAGAATCCCGTGCGTCCCACCACCTGTGCCCCGAGATCCAGCTCGAACAGAAGTTCCGTGAGCGAGGGCACGAGCGAGACGATGCGCGCAGACGAGCCCGCAGACTGATGCAGGGTACCCAGCGCGTCGCGCAACACGGGCGCAGCGGGATCGGTGAAGCGGGGATCGGCGAGATGCATGGCGTTCAGGCAATCGAGGGGCGGACGGCGCGGCCCATGCTCCGCCCGCACCGGGGCGCGGAAAGCAGTGCCGCGATCACGCGGGCACGACGACCCGCAGCGATCGACCTTACCGCCTGATCGGCACTGCGTCCACCCGGCCTGGGCTCTCCTTTGCCCGGACTCCGCACTTATTGCGGACTACCCGAAGCTGACAAATCCAGTCGACCTATGCAATCCTCCGCCTGTCGTCCAGCCACGGAACCGCCTCCACACGCCAAAGCGCGCTCACAGGCGGCTGCGCAGGCGCGACGCGACAACTCAGACACTTCCTTTCCGAGGATGAACAGATGAAGAAAATCACCGCTCTGGCCGCCGCCTTCGCCCTTTTCGGAACGCTCGGCGCCACGCCCGCGCAGGCCCAACAAAAGTTCGTCACGATCGGTACCGGTGGCGTCACCGGCGTCTACTACGCGGCGGGCGGAGCCATCTGCCGCCTCATGAACAAGGATCGCGCCCAGCACGGCATCCGCTGCTCGGTCGAGAGCACCGGCGGCTCGGTCTACAACGTCAATACCATCAAGGCCGGCGAGCTCGACTTCGGCGTGTCGCAGTCCGACATCCAGTACAACGCACTGAAGGGCGAAGTCCAGTTCAAGGACGGCGGCGCCTTCCCCGACCTGCGCTCGGTGTTCTCGCTGCATGCCGAGCCGCTGACCGTGCTGTCGCGCAAGGAAGCCAACATCACCAAGATGGAGGACTTCAAGGGCAAGCGCTTCAACATCGGCAACCCGGGTTCGGGCCAGCGCGCCACGCTCGAAGTGCTGCTGCCGGCGATGGGCATGAGCTTCGCCGACTTCTCGCTCGCCTCGGAACTGAAGCCCGACGAGCACGGCGCCGCCCTGTGCGACAACAAGATCGACGGCTTCGCCTTCGTCGTCGGCCACCCGGCCGCCAACATCCAGGACCCCACGACCACCTGCGGCGCGAAGCTGGTGTCGATCACCGGCCCGGGCGTGGACAAGATCCTGGCCCAGTACCCCTACTTCGCACCCGCGACCATCCCGGCCGGCATGTACGCCAACAACCCCGAAGCCACCAAGACCTTCGGCGTCGTGGCGAGCATCGTGACCTCGTCCAAGGTGCCGGCCGACACGGTCTATACCCTGGTGAAGGCGGTGTTCGAGAACTTCGAGGACTTCAAGAAGCTGCACCCGGCCTTCGCCAACCTCGAGCCGAAGGACATGATCAAGAACGGCATGTCCGCCCCGCTGCACGATGGCGCGGTGAAGTACTACAAGGAAAAGGGCTGGATGTAATTCCGCCGCGCGCCGCCCGCGACACGGGCGGCGCGACTTTCTGTGAAACGGCGGCGGGCCATCAGCCCTTCGCCGTTTTTCGTGTTCGACCCAGCAACACACAATGAGGGAGGTGGCGCATGGCCGGCCCTGACAACAAAGATACGCGCAGCATCGAGCTGACCGACGAACAACTCAAGCAGATCGTGGCTGAAGCGGACACAGGGGGTCGCAAGCCCACCGGCTTCACCGCCCAGTTGCTGCTGGTCGTTGCCCTGGCCTGGTCCCTGTTCCAGCTCTGGATCGCCTCGCCCCTGCCCTTCTCGCTCGGCGTGTTCGTGTTCAACGACACCGAATCACGCGCGATCCACCTCGGCTTTGCCGTCTTCCTCGCCTTCGCGGCCTATCCGGCCTTCAAGCGCTCGCCGCGTGACCGCATTCCCGTCGTCGACTGGCTGTTCGCCGCGGCCGGCGCCTTCTGCGCGGCCTACCTGTTCATCTTCTACAAGGAACTCGCGGGCCGTCCGGGCATGCCGACCACCACCGACCTGGTGGCATCCGTCGTCGGCCTGACCCTGCTGCTGGAGGCCGCCCGCCGCGCGCTCGGCCTGCCGATGGTGATCCTCGCCGTGGTCTTCCTCGGCTACATCTTCTTCGGCCCGTACATGCCCGAGGTCATTGCCCACCGCGGTGCCTCGCTCGCCAAGGGCATGAGCCACCTGTGGCTGACGACCGAAGGCGTGTTCGGCGTGGCGCTGGGCGTGTCAACCAGCTTCATCTTCCTGTTCGTACTGTTCGGCGCCCTGCTCGAGACGGCGGGGGCGGGCAACTACTTCATCAAGTCGGCCATCGCCCTGCTCGGCCACATGCGCGGCGGCCCGGCCAAGGCCGCCGTCGTCGCCTCGGCCAGCACCGGCCTCATCTCCGGTTCGTCGATCGCCAACGTCGTCACAACCGGCACCTTCACCATCCCGCTGATGAAGAGTGTCGGCTACCGCGCGGACAAGGCCGCCTCGGTCGAGGTGGCCTCCTCGGTCAACGGCCAGATCATGCCGCCGGTGATGGGCGCAGCCGCGTTCCTGATGGTGGAGTACGTGGGCATCACCTACGTGCAGGTGATGAAGCACGCGATCGTGCCGGCGCTGATCTCCTACATCGCGCTGTACTACATCGTGCACCTCGAGGCGCTGAAGATGAACCTGCAGGGCCTGCCGCGGCGTGAGCCCCTGCCCTGGCAGCGGGTCGCGGTGACGACGACGATGACCGTGTCCGGCCTGGTGATCCTTTCCGCGGCCATCTACTGGGGCCTGGGATGGGCCAAGACCGTGCTCGGCGAGAGTGCCTTCCTGGTGATGGGCGCGCTGATGCTTGGCGCCTATGTCGCCATCGTGCGCTTCGCGGCAAAGTATCCCGAGCTGCACATGGACAAGCCTGGCGAGACCATGGAGTACCTGCCGGAGATCGGCCCGACCCTGAAGTCCGGCCTGCACTTCCTGCTGCCCGTCGCGGCGCTGATCTGGAACCTGATGGTCGAGCAACTCTCGCCCGCGCTGTCGGCGTTCTGGGCCACGCTGTTCCTGATCTTCATCCTCGTCACCCAGCGCCCGCTGTTCGCCTTCTTCCGCGGCACCGGCAACTTCGGTGCCACGCTGAAGCACGGCTTCAAGGACCTGTTCGACGGTCTCGTCACCGGTGCGCGCAACATGATCGGCATCGGCATCGCCACGGCAACCGCCGGCGTCATCGTCGGCACCGTCACGCTGACCGGCATCGGCCTCGCGATGACGGAGTTGGTCGAGATCCTGTCGGGCGGCAACCTGATGGTGATGCTGATCCTGGTCGCGGTGATCTGCCTGATCCTCGGCATGGGCCTGCCGACCACGGCGAACTACATCGTGGTGTCGACGCTCATGGCGCCGGTGATCGTCGAGCTCGGCGCCCAGACCGGCCTGCTCGTGCCCCTGATCGCGGTCCACATGTTCGTGTTCTATTTCGGCCTGATGGCCGACGTGACGCCGCCGGTGGGTCTGGCCTCGTACGCGGCCGCAGGCATCGCCAAGAGCGACCCGATCAAGACCGGTTTCACCGCCTTCGGCTACAGCGGCCGGACGGCGATCCTGCCCTTCATGTTCATCTTCAACACCCAGCTGCTGCTGATCGACATCACCGACGCCTTCCACCTGATCCTGACCATCGTCAGCGCAACGCTCGCCAGCATGATGTTCGCCGCTGCGACTCAGGGCTGGTTCGTAACCAAGAGCCGTGTGCACGAATCGCTGCTGCTGCTGCTGGTCACCTTCACCCTGTTCCGCCCGGGCTTCTGGATGGACATGTTGTACCCACCCTTCGAGGAGGTGCCGCCCACCGAGCTCACCCGCCTGGTCGAGCAGGCGCCGCGCAATGCCAACCTGCGCGTCTGGGTCGAAGGCATCAGCCTGGAGGGCCGCGACATCTCCAAGGGCGTACTGCTGCCGCTCGGCGAACCCGCGGCGAACGCCCGCGAGCGCCTGAATCAGATGGGCCTGACGGTGATGGCACTGGGCGAGGACGTGCAGGTCGCCGCGGTGCGCTTCGGCAGCCAGGCCGAAAAGCTCGGCCTCGAACAGGGCTTCACCATCAAGACGATCGAACTGCCCGCAAGCAACCGTCCGGACAAGGAGTGGATGTTCATCCCCGCCTTCGCCTTGCTGGGGCTGGTGTGGTTCGTGCAGAAACGTCGCGCACGACGCGAACCGGCGCCACGCGTCGCTGCCTGATCACAATACGGCGCCCGCAAAAAAGCCGCTGCCCCCCAAGGGGTCAGCGGCTTTTTTCTTCTACCCGATGCGAGCCCGACGCCGCTTCAGATCAGCGACCGACCACTGACGATGGCAGCGGCGTCTTTCTCCGTAATGCGCACCGTGGCGCTCATGATCACATGGGCGATCAGCCAGTCCCGCAGGCGTTCGGTGCCGTCCCCCTCCAAGGCCACGAACCGGCAGCCGATCTGCGCCGCCCCGTCCAGGTAGTTCATGCGACGCGCCCGCCCGTGAATCTCGTCGGGCACGCCGTCGCGCAGCAGCACGAACTCGAGCTCCTCGCCGAAGGCCTGCGGATCGTCGGCCTGGAACGAAAAACCCTCGGGCGAGATGTCGTTGAGGGCGATGCGCTCACCCCCGATCATGACCCAGAAGCACGGCTCGCCACGGCGCCGCGCCACGAAGCGCTGGCTACCGCGCCGATCGCCTCCCAGCGCCTCCGCGAGCATCGTCTGCGCGGGCCGCACTTCGCTCATTTGCCGCCGCGCTCCTTGCGGATGCGCTCGATAAGCTCGTCGGTGACCTTCAGCGCATTCTGGTGGCTGCCCGCCATCGAGGCGGACGTCACGAAGCGGCCATCGACGACGACGGTCGGCACGCCCTGGATGCGCATCGCACGGGCGAGCTGGTCGGCGCGCTGCAGCATCGAATTGACGCCGAAGGACTTGTACGCGTCCATGAACTTGCCCGTGTCGGCGACCTTGCCAGTGATCCACTCGCGCACGCCTTCCTCGGAATGGAGCGGGCGCTTTTCCTCCTGCACCGCCACGAACACCTTGCCGTGGATCGCGTGCAGCTCGCCCGACACCTGGGCGGCATAGAACAGGCGGGCCAGCCCGGCCAGCTGCGGGTTGTTCCAGATCGCGGGCACCTGGCGGAAGCTCACGTCGGCGGGCAGCTTCTTGCTCCAGGCCTCGACCAGCGGATCGAAATCGCGGCAGTGGGGGCAACCGTAATGGAAGAACTCGACGACCTCGATCTTCGACGGATCGTCGGTCTTCTGCGCAGGATTCAGGACGGTAAACGCATCCCGCGCCCACGCGGCGTTGGCGACGGGCAGGGCTGCGGCAAAGGCGGCAAGCTGTTTCAGGGCATCACGACGGTTCATGCAGGGCTCCAGGTTCGATGACGGCATTCAGACGCCGGAACTCGCGGGGCGTTCCCGGCAGGGAGGTCAGGGATTGCTGCGACTCACCGAGGCATTGAATCCGGCGGCGGCCAGGCGGGCGCGCGTCGGGTTCATGTCCTCCGGACTCGAGAACGGGCCGATGCGCACACGGTGCACCACCCGACCATCGGCCAGTTGGGCGCGCTGGGCGCTCGCCTCGATACCGGCCAGCGCCAGACGGGCCTTGAGGTTGTCCGCCTCGCCCGGGTTCTCGAAGGCCCCGACCTGCAGGTAAAGGCGTTCGACCGGCTTGGCCGCGGCTTCCTGTACCGGCGCCGGGGCCTGCTGGGCTGGCGTCTTGGGGGGCTGCGCGGCTGGCGTGCCGGGCTTTGCGGCCGGGTCGACGACCGCCGGCACGTTGTCGCCTTGCGGCAGGATCTTGTAGAACTCGAAGTCCTGCTTCACCACCGGGCGGTCGCCCGGCTTGCCCGGCAGGGCCGCCGGCGGCTGGTCGGCCGACGGGATACGCGGCGCCACCGGCGCGGCCTGGAAGGGATTGGAACGGGTGAAGTACCACGCCGCCCCAGCGGCGATCAGCGCCCCGAACACCAGGCCGATGAAGATGCCGATCAGCGTGCCGCCCCCACTGCGCGACGGCGCGCGCGCGGGCTTGCGAACAGGCTTGCGATCACGACTCACATGCGTCTCCGTGGATTACATCGATTCCGGCGCGGACACGCCGAGCAGGGCGAGCCCGCTGGCGAGCACCTGGCGTACCGCCGCCGCGAGCGCCAGCCGGGCGAGCTTGACCGCCTCATCCTCCACCAGCATGCGCTCGGCGTTGTACCAGCTGTGGAAATCGGCAGCGAGGTCCTTCAGGTAGAAGGCCACCTGGTGCGGCGCGTAATCGGCCGCGGCGTTCTGCACCAGCTCGGGGAAGATCGACAGGCGGGCGCACAGCGCCAGCTCACGCTCGTTCTGCAGCAGGCCGAGGTCGGCGTCTGCGAGTTCCGACGCTTCGCCACTCCACTGGTTCAACACCGAGCACACGCGGGCGTGGGCGTACTGCACGTAGTAGACCGGGTTCTCGTTGCTCTGGCTCTTGGCGAGGTCGAGATCGAAATCGAGATGCTGGTCGGACTTGCGCAGCACGTAGAAGAAACGGCAGGCGTCGTTGCCGACTTCCTTGCGCAGCTCGCGCAGGGTGACGAATTCGCCCGAGCGGGTGGACATCGAGGTCTTCTGGCCGTTGCGGTACAGCACCGCGAACTGCACCAGCGCCACCTCGAGCTTCTCCGGCGGCAGGCCAAGGGCGGCGATGGCGCCCTTCACGCGCGGGATGTAGCCGTGGTGGTCGGCGCCCCAGATGTCGATGACGCGGTCGAAGCCGCGCTCGTACTTGTTGAGGTGGTAGGCGATGTCGGAGGCGAAGTAGGTGTACAGGCCGTTCTCGCGCTGCACGACGCGGTCCTTCTCGTCGCCGAAGGCAGTGGAACGGAACCACTTGGCGCCATCCTGCACGTAGATGTGGCCCTGCTTCTCGAGCTGGGTCACCGCACGCTCGACCAGGCCGGTGTCGAACAGGCTCTGCTCCGAGAACCACTTGTCGAAGCGCACGCCGAACTCGCCGAGGTCGTCGCGGCCGTCGCCGAGCTGTTCGTTCAGCGCAAACCCGTGCACCCAACCGTAGTCGTCGCCGAGCAGCTGCTTGGCGTTGGCGATCAGCGCATCGAGGTGTTCCTCGCGCTGCTGCTTGGACTCGTCGTCCTTGCGCTCTGCGGGCGGCAGACCGGGCGTGCCGGCGAGCACCTGCTGGGCCGTGACCTTGGCGAAGCGATCCTGGTGGGCGTCGCGCATGTCGCGGCCCATGTCGATCACGTAATCGCCCTGGTAGGCGTTGGGCGGGAAGGGAATCTCGATGCCGAAGAATGCGAGGTAGCGCAGCCAGGTCGACAGCGCCAGGATGTCCATCTGGCGGCCGGCATCATTGACGTAATACTCGCGGGTGACATCGTAGCCAGCGAAAGCCAGCACGTCCGACAGCGAGGCACCATAGGCCGCGCCGCGACCGTGGCCGACGTGCAGCGGGCCGGTGGGGTTGGCGGAGACGAACTCCACCTGCACCTTGACGCCCTTGGCCGCGCCGCGGCCGAAGTCCGCGCCTTTGGCCAGCACGTCGCGCACGACCGCGGTCTTGGCATCGGACGCGAGCGTGAAGTTGATGAATCCCGCGCCGGCGACCTCGGCCTTGGCGACGAGGCCGGTGGCCGGCAGTTCGGCCAGCAGCAGCGCGGCCAGGTCGCGCGGATTGCGCTTCAGCGGCTTGGCCAGTTGCAGCGCAAGGTTGGTGGCAAAGTCGCCATGGCTCGCCTGTTTCGGGCGCTCCAGCAGGATGGCGGTATCGGCATGATCCGGCGCCACGCTCTTCAGCGCGGTCTTCAGCAGATCGGTCAGCAGGACTTTCGGGTCGGCGCTCATGGCACTCGGCAGGCGAACTAAACGCGCGATTATAGCGGATCGAGCCGAACACCCCGGCCCGGCATGTGAGCGGGCGTTTCGGCGCGACGCCGGCGCGTTGCCCTGGGTGCGACTTCCACCGCTTCGGGCTTTCGGGCTAAAGTCCGGCCTTTCCGGCTGACTGGCTCTGCAACGTGCGTCTCTTCCGCCTCACCAAGATCGTTTCCGTCGGTCTGCGCTTCGGCCTCGACCGCATGATCCTCGACGCCGACAGCAGCGGCAGACTGGCGCGCATCTGGCACACCGTGTTCTTCTGGCGCGGTTTTTCCGAGTCGCGCGCGGTGCGCCTGCGCAAGGCGCTCGAATCGCTCGGCCCGATCTTCGTCAAGTTCGGCCAGATGCTGTCCACGCGGCGCGACCTGCTGCCGCCCGATCTCGCCGACGAACTCGCGCTGCTGCAGGATCGTGTGCCCCCCTTCCCCACCGAGCAGGCCCTGGCCGTGCTGGAAGGCTTCTATGGCCGCCCGATCGACGCGGTGTTCGACGACTTCGAGCGCACGCCGGTGGCCTCGGCCTCGGTTGCGCAGGTGCATTTCGCCCGGCTGCCCGACGGCACCGAGGTGGCGGTCAAGGTGCTGCGCCCGGGCATCGAGCGCGTGATCGAGCATGACCTCGCGCTGATGGAAGTGGCTGCGATCCTGCTCGAGAAGATCTGGCCCGAAGGCAGACGCCTCAAGCCGCGCGAGGTCGTCGCCGAGTTCAGCAAGTACCTGCACGACGAGCTCGACCTGATGCGCGAGGCGGCCAACTGCTCGCAGTTGCGGCGCAACTTCAAGGACTCGTCGCTGCTGATCGTGCCCGAGGTCTACTGGGACTGGTGCGGCAGCAAGGTCATGGTGATGGAGCGCATGCGCGGCGTGCCGATCTCGCAGACGCCGGCGCTGCTCGCCCAGGGCACCGACCTGAAGGCGCTGTCGCGCGCGGGCGTGGAGATCTTCTTCACCCAGGTGTTCCGCGACGGTTTCTTCCACGCCGACATGCACCCGGGCAACATCTTCGTGCATCAGGACGGGCGCTACATCGCGCTCGACTTCGGCATCATGGGCACGCTCAACGAGGTGGACAAGAACTACCTCGCGCAGAACTTCCTCGCCTTCTTCAAGCGCGACTACCGCCGCGTCGCGCTCGCCCACATCGAGGCCGGCTGGGTGCCGGCGAAGACGCGCGTGGATGAGTTCGAGGCCGCGATCCGCACCGTGTGCGAGCCGATCTTCGACAAGCCGCTGAAGGACATCTCCTTCGGCAAGACCCTGCTGCGCCTGTTCCAGACCGCGCGCCGCTTCGAGATGGAAGTGCAGCCGCAGCTCGTGCTGCTGCAGAAGACGCTGCTCAACATCGAGGGCCTGGGTCGCCAGCTCGACCCCGAGCTCGACCTGTGGAAAACCGCCAAGCCCTTCCTTCAGCGCTGGATGGACGAACAGATGGGCTGGCGCGCACTGATGCGCGGCGTCAAGGAAGAAGCGCCGGCCTGGGCCGGCACGCTGCCGCAACTGCCGCGCCTGGTGCATCACGCCCTGTCCGAGTCCACCCGCCTCCAGGGCGCACAACAGCAGCGCCTTGACGAACTCGCCGCCAGTCAGCGTGGGCAGAGCAGGCTGCTGCTCGCCGTCGGCGCAATCGCGCTGGCACTGCTCGGCCTGGAGCTGTACCGCTTCTTCGGCTGAGTCCGCCGGGCATGGCGCCGTGCCTCGCCGGGACCGGCTGAACGATTCCCACCCCCCTGCGTCGAATCGACTGAAGGCGAGCGGCTCAGCCATGGCCGCGAACGGGAGGTGTGCGATGACGACGAATCCCGGCGCACTGCGGGCGCCCCACGCTCTGGTCAGCATCATCGGTGCCGCATCGGCCCTGGGCGCACCGCATGCGGGCACGGCTGCCGCCCCCGCTGCCCTGCAGGACAGCCCGCTACGGCAGCGCCTCGCCGGCCTCGGGCCGGCGGCGGAATGGGCTGCCATCCTGAGCCCGGACGTTCCGCCCGCCCACGTGACCAGCGCCCGCGCGCGCGCCGGCAAGGAAGACCACATTGCCGGGAGCGACATGGCTGCCCGCATTGCGGCCAACGCCGACTTCGCGCGCTGCCTTGCCGACCGCATCGCCACCCTGCCCGCGGACCGCTTCCCGCTGGTGCTCGGCGGCGACCACGCGGTTGCGGCCGGCACCTGGCGCGGCATCGGCCGACGGCGCGCGCGCGCGCCCGGCCTGATCTGGATCGACGCGCACCTCGACAGCCACACCGACGCCACCACCCACTCCGGCAACATCCACGGCATGCCGCTCGCCGCGCTGCTGGGCACAGGCCATGCCGCGCTCACCGGCATCCCCGGCCCCGCACTCGACCCTGCACGCACCTGCATCATTGGCGCGCGCGCCTGGGAGCCCGAAGAGCTGGCGCTGCTGACGCGGCTGGGGGTGCGCGTCTTCACGATGAGCGAGGTGCGCGCCCGCGGGCTGTCCGCGGTATTCGCCGACGCGCTCCGCCTCGCGCGCGCCGATCCGGACGCCGGCTTCGGCCTCAGCCTCGACCTCGACGCGCTCGATCCGCAGGCCTTCCCCGCGGTCACCTGCCCGGAGCCGGGCGGCATCGAGCCGCGCACGCTCGCCGACGCCCTGCTCGGACTGCGCGCCTGCGCCGACCTGGTCGGACTCGAGATCGTCGAGTACCGGCCCGATCTCGATGCCGACCACCGGGGTGCGGACTGGATCGCCGAGTTCGTGCTCGCCGCGCTCGGTCCTTCCACCGACTGGCTGCGCGCGGCGGAGCGCCGCTTCGGTGCCACCAACTACGCACCGCTGCCGGCGGTATTCCAGCGCGGCGAGGGCGTGTGGCTCTGGGACACGGACGGCCGCCGCTATCTCGACATGATGAGCGCCTACTCGGCGATGAGTTTCGGCCACGGCCACCCGCGCCTCGTCAGGGCGCTGGTGGATCAGGCCCAGCGCCTCGCGCTGACCTCGCGCGCCTTCTCCAGCGACCGTCTGCCGGTCTTCCTCGAGCGCCTGTGCGCCACCTTCGGCTACGAATGCGCACTGCCGGTCAATACCGGGCTCGAGGCGGTGGAAACCGCGCTCAAGGCGGCACGCAAATGGGGCTACAAGGTCAAGGGCATCGCTCCCGAGCGCGCCCGCATCCTCGCCTGCGACGGCAACTTCCACGGCCGCTCCATCGCCATCGTCGGCCTGTCCGCCAATGCGCAGTACCGTAACGGCTTCGGCCCCTTCCCGCCCGGGTTCGAGCGCGTGCCGTTCGGCAACGTGGACGCCCTCGAGGCGGCGATCACGCCCGATACCGCAGCCTTCCTGGTCGAGCCGATCCAGGGCGAAGGTGGCATCGTCGTGCCGCCACCGGGCTACCTGTCACGCTGCGCGGAGATCTGCCGCCGCCACGACGTGCTGCTGATCGCCGATGAAGTACAGACCGGCCTCGGTCGCACCGGACGCCTGCTCGCATGCGAACACGACGGCGTGCGTCCCGACGGGCTGATCCTCGGCAAGGCACTCGGCGGCGGACTGCTGCCGGTTTCGGCCTTTCTCGCCGACCGTCGCGTGATGGACGTCTTCGGCCCCGGCGACCACGGCTCGACCTTCGGTGGCAATCCGCTCGCCGCCGCAGTCGGCACCGAGGTGCTCGCCCTGCTCGCCGAGACCCGCCCCTGGGAGCGCGCGGCACGCCTGGGCACGCAGCTGATGGAAACGCTGCGCGCCGCCGCACTGCCCTGCGTGCGCGAAGTGCGCGGTCGCGGCCTGCTCGTCGGGCTTGCGCTCGACCCCGCCCTCGCCGACGCCAGCGAGGTCGTCACGCAGCTGCTCGCGCGCGGCATCGCCACCCGCGACACCCATGGCAACGTGATCCGGCTGGCGCCGCCGCTGACGATCGACGAAGCCACGCTCGACGAGGCCGCGCGCCGCATCCTCGACACCCTGCGGATGCTCACACCCGCCGGGGTCGACGCGGACGTTGTACGCATGCAATAACCTGCGAACGATCAAGCCCTTGGAACGCAGATCACCCCCCCTGCGCGGGCGTTCTGTTGATAAACTCGCGCCTCATTTTTTCGCTCACCACGCGCGGATGCGCCATCACGAAGGGCCCAACCATGCTGCTCTGGCTTGTCGTCGCCTACCTCGTCGTTTCCATCGGCATCGGCCTGTATGCCGCTACCCGCGTACACAACGCGCGTGACTACATCACCGCCGGCCGCAACCTGCCGATGGTGGTGGTGCTGGCCATGGTGTTCGCCACCTGGTTCGGTGCCGAAACCGTGCTCGGCATCTCCGCCACCTTCATCGACGAAGGTTTTCGCGGCCTGATCTCCGACCCGCTCGGCGCCTCGGTGTGCTTGGTGCTGTTCGGCCTGATCTTTGCGCGCCCGCTGTACCGCATGAACCTGCTGACGCTGGGTGACTTCTTCCGCATGCGCTACAACCGCACGACCGAGCTGATCCTGTCGATCTGCATCGTGCTGTCCTACCTCGGCTGGGTGGCGGCGCAGATCACCGCACTGGGCCTGGTGTTCAACGTGCTGTCGGCCGACGTGGTGTCGATGAACGAGGGCATGCTGATCGGTTCCGCCGTGGTGCTGGTCTACACCCTGTTCGGCGGCATGTGGTCGGTGGCGATGACGACCTTCGTGCAGATGATCGTGATCGTGCTCGGCCTGCTTTACGTCACCACGCTGGCGGGCGACATGGCAGGCGGCTTCGATGTCGTCGTCGCCAAGGCAGCAGCGGACGGCAAGCTCGACTGGCTGCCCACGCTCGACATGGTCGACATGATCGCGTGGATCGCCGCCTTCGCCACCATGGCGCTGGGTTCGATTCCACAGCAGGACGTGTTCCAGCGCGTCAACTCGTCGAAGAACGAGACCGTCGCCGTGTGGGGCACCACGCTCGGCGGCGTCAGCTACTTCTTCTTCGCCGCCGTGCCGCTGTTCCTCGCCTACACCGCGACGATCATCGACCCGGACATGGTGGGCAGGCTGATGGAACAGGACTCGCAACTGATCCTGCCGACGCTGATCCTGCAGTACATGCCCTTCACCGCGCAGGTCGTGTTCTTCGGCGCCCTGCTGTCGGTGATCATGAGCACCGCCTCGGGCACGCTGCTGGCGCCCTCGGTCACCTTCTCCGAGAACGTGCTGCGCGGTTTCTTCCCCGCGATGCGCGACCGCCAGTTCCTGTGGTCGACCCGCGTCACCGTCGTCATCTTCACCGTGCTCGTCACCTGGTACGCCACCAGCACCGAATCGAGCATCCACCAGATGGTGGAGAACGCCTACCGCATCACCCTGGCGGGCGCCTTCGTGCCGCTGGCGGCGGGCCTGTTCTGGAAACGTGCCAACAACCTCGGTGCCGCGCTCGCCATCGTCTGCGGCCTGACGACCTGGATCCTGTTCGAGTTGTTCGTGCAGGAGGGCGACATCGAGCCGCAACTCTTCGGCCTCGCGGCCAGCGCGCTCGGCATGCTGGTCGGCGGACTGATCGGCAAGCCCTCGCACCACCGGCCGCATGCGAGCCACCATCACGCCGCCGCGGGGACGCACCACACGGCGCGCTGAACCCGGTCGGGCAGCATCCAATGCAGGGGCTTTGACACGAGTCAAAGCCCCTTTTGTTTTGCGGCATTAAGGTTGCGGGGCATTTTTCCCCTGCCTTGGTCCCGCCTCAATGACTTCTTCCCCGATCGAGCTCGTCTGTCCCGCCGGCAGCCTGCCGGCCCTCAAGACCGCCATCGACCACGGTGCCGACTGCGTCTATCTCGGCTTCAAGGACGCCACCAACGCACGCAACTTCTCCGGGCTGAACTTCGACCCGGCACAGGTGCGCGAGGGCGTCGCCTATGCCCACGCACGCAAGCGCAAGGTGCTGCTGGCGCTCAACACCTACCCGCAGACCGACAACTGGTCGAGCTGGACGCAGGCCATCGACCGCGCCGCCGAATACGGCGTCGACGCGCTGATCCTCGCCGACCCCGGCCTGATGGCCTACGCCACCAGGACCCATCCGCAGCTGCGCCTGCACCTTTCGGTGCAGGGTTCGGCCACCAGCTACGAAGCGATCAACTGGTACCACGAACACTTCGGCATCCAGCGCGCGGTGCTGCCGCGGGTGCTGTCGATGGCGCAGGTCGAGAGCGTCGTCGCCCACACCCCGGTCGAGATCGAGGTCTTCGGCTTCGGCGGCCTGTGCGTGATGGTCGAGGGACGCTGCGCGCTGTCGGCCTACGCCACCGGCGAGTCGCCCAACTGCAACGGTGCCTGCTCGCCGGGCAAGCACGTGCGCTGGGAAGACACGCCGCGCGGCATGGAGACGCGGCTCAACGGCATCCTCATCGACCGCTTCGCCGACGGCGAGCGCGCCGGTTACCCGACGCTGTGCAAGGGCCGCTTCGAGGTCAACGACGAGACCTACTACGCACTCGAGGAGCCGACCAGCCTCAACACGCTCGAGCTGCTGCCCGAACTCGCCCGCATCGGCATCCGCGCGATCAAGATCGAGGGTCGCCAGCGCAGCCCGGCCTACGTCGCCCAGGTCACCAAGGTCTGGCGCGCTGCGCTCGACAAGCTCAAGTCCGGCGGCGCCGAAGGCTTCAGCGTGCTGCCGGCGTGGATGGCCGAACTCAACAAGGTCTCCGAAGGCCAGAGCCACACGCTGGGCGCCTACTACCGCCCGTGGAAGTGAGCCCCGCGCACGCTGCATCGCACCGCATCATCCGAACGAACTGAGACGCCCCCGATGAAACTCGCCCTCGGCCCCCTGCTCTATTACTGGCCGCGCCAAAGCGTGCTCGATTTCTACGCCGACATCGCCGAAAGCCCGGTCGACAGCGTCTATCTCGGCGAGACGGTCTGCTCGCGCCGTCACGAACTGCGCCTCGACGACTGGCTCGAGGTCGGCCAGATGCTCGCCGCCGCAGGCAAGGAAGTGGTGATGAGCACCCAGGGCCTGATCGAGTCCGAGTCCGACCTCAAGGTGCTGCGCCGCATCGTGCGCCAGAGCGCAAGCGGCGAGCCCGGCTTTCGCGTCGAGGCCAACGACATGGGCGCGGTGCGCCTGTTGACCGACGCTGGCGTGAAGAACTGGATCGCCGGCCCGACGCTGAACATCTTCAATCCGGCGACGCTGCAGCTGATGGTCGATTCCGGCGCCACGCGCTGGGCCGTCGCTCCCGAGATGTCGGGCGCGGCGCTGGCCGAGGTGCGCGCAGCGCTCGCAACGCCGATCGAGACCGAGGTCTTCGCCTACGGCCGGCTGCCGCTGGCGCATTCGGCGCGCTGCTTCACCGCCCGCCACTTCAACCTGCAGAAGGACACCTGCGAGTTCCGCTGTCTGTCGATCATGGACGGCATCACGCTGCGCACGCGCGAAGGCGAACCCTTCCTCACCCTGAACGGCGTGCAGACCCAATCGGCGCGCGTGCACAACCTGCTCGCCGACCTCCCGGCCGTGCAAGGCAAGGCCGAGATGCTGCGCATCAGCCCGCAGGGCGCCAGCACGCGCGGCATCGTCGAACTCTTCCGCGCCGCGCTCGACGGCGCCCACACGCCGGCCGACGCGCTCGCTGCCAGCCGCACGCTGATGGTCGAGGCGCCGTGCAACGGCTTCTGGCACGGTCGCGCCGGCGTGGAGCAGTACATCGCCGCCTGACCGGCAGGGACCGCCCGCCCCTGCCGGTCAGCGTCCCCGCCCAGAACCCCGTCTTCGCCCCCCGCTCTCGTCGCCCGCCCGCCTCACTCCCGGAGACCGAACATGCCTGCCCTTCCCGCGCTTCCAGCCCTGCCTCGCCCGCCCCTGCCCGCAGACCTGCTGCCCGGCAGCCTGCGTCGACGCATCGGCGAACGCCTGGAGAACCTTCGCATTCCCGACTTCACCGTGCCGGCACCGGTGGCGAAGCTGGTGTCGCGTCTGCCGCAGCAACCGCCCACGCACGCGCTGACACTGGCGCTGAACCTCGCGCTCGATCGCATCCTGCCGCGCGACACACTCGCGCCGCTCACCGGCCATCACCTACAGATGCGCGTGCTCGATGCCGGCCTCACGCTCGACTTCACCCTCACCGAAAAGGGCTTCCGCCGTGCCACGCCGGCGGCGGACAGGAAGCCGGACCTGATCATCTCCGCGACCACCCGCGACTTCATGGCGCTGGCACTGCGCGAGGAAGACCCCGACACCCTGTTCTTCAGCCGTCGCCTGCGGATGGAAGGCGACACCGACCTCGGCTTGCTGGTCAAGAACACGCTCGACGCGGTCGACTGGGACGCACTGAAGGCCCGCCTCACCGGCCGCCGCGGCTGAGACCTCCGACACGTCCGACCTCAGGCATCCGCCCGGCTCGCGCACCCGGACGGAGGTGCGGAGCCTGACGGCCGGCGGCGTGACCTGCGCCACCCGCACGCGCCATCTGCGTTAAGCTTGCACCCCCTCGATACCGTGCCGGCCCCGACGCGCGATGCCTTCCGAATTCGACCTGATCCGGCGTCATTTCAGCCGGCCCCCGCGACATACCGACCTCGCTGTCGGGGACGATGCCGCGCTGCTGAGCCCACGCGCCGGCATGCAGCTGGCGGTCTCGACCGACATGCTGGTCAGCGGCACCCACTTCTTTGCCGACACCGATCCGGAAGATCTCGGCTGGAAGACACTCGCGGTCAACGTCTCCGACCTGGCGGCGATGGGGGCTGAGCCGCGCTGGGCCTTCCTCGCCCTTGCCCTGCCGGCAGCCGACGACGCCTGGATCGCGGCCTTCGCGCGCGGCCTGTTCGCCTGCGCCGACGCCTACGGCGTAGACCTTGCAGGTGGCGACACCACCCGCGGCCCGCTGAACCTGTCGGTCACCATCATCGGCGAGGTCCCCGCAGGAAAGGCGATCACCCGTGCCGGCGCCCGCGCCGGAGACGAGCTGTGGATCTCGGGCCAGCCCGGACTGGCCGCCCTTGGACTGGCTGAGCTGCGCGGCGAGGTCGCACTGGACGCGGCCGGGCGCACCCGCTGCGTGGGCGCCCTGCAGCGTCCGCTGCCGCGCGTCGAACTGGGCCTGCAACTGCGGGGGCTGGCGACGGCGATGCTCGACGTGTCCGACGGCCTGCTCGGCGATCTCGCCCACATTCTGGAGCGTTCCGGGGTTGGCGCCATCGTGGAGGCCAACGCCCTGCCGCTCTGCGCGCTGCGCGCGACCGGCGCGGACGCGGCGACGGCCAGACGCTGCCTGCTGTCCGGCGGTGACGACTACGAGCTGCTGTTCACCGCACCGGTCGGCGCACGCCCGGCGCTACTCGAACTGTCCACCAGACTGGGTCTGCCGCTGCACCGCATCGGCCAGATCACCGGCCAGGCAGGCGACTGCCTGCTGCGCGAATCCGACGGCATACTGGCTCCCGCCAGCGCCTCGGGCTACGATCATTTCGCCTGAGTAGTCATTTCGCCTGAGCGTGCACACACGAGCCGCCACGCCCACATACCGCAGAACCCCGATCAGGACCCTTCAATGCGCCCAACCCCGCGCCTGCTGCTGAGCCACCCGACCCACTTCATCTCCCTCGGCTTCGGTGCCGGACTGTCGCCGTGGGCGCCGGGTACGGTCGGCACCTTGCTGGCGTGGGCGCTGTACCCGTTGATCCGCACCCCGCTGTCGGAATTCGTCTTCCTCGCCCTGCTCGCCAGCCTGTTCGTTGCCGGGGTGATCGCCGCCGAACGGACCGGACAGGCACTGGGCGTGCCGGACCATGGCGGCATCGTATGGGACGAGATGGTCGCCACCTGGCTGGTGCTCGCATTCGCCCCCAAGACGCTGCTGTGGCAGGCCATCGCAGTGGCGCTGTTCCGCTTCTTCGACATCGTCAAGCCGCCGCCGGTACGCTGGGCGGACCGCAGCTTCAAAGGCGGCTTCGGAGTCATGTTCGACGACCTCGTTGCGGCGGGCTACACCTTGCTGGCGCTGGCGGTACTGGTCACACTGTTCGGCATCTGATCCGAAGGGGAGGAGAGGCATGGACACCGAGCTCGACGCGCTCTCGGTCGCGGTCGGCGAGGCGCTGGCCGCGCGCGGCTGGATGCTGGCCACCGCGGAGTCCTGCACCGGCGGCTGGATCGCACAGGTCGTCACCGCCACCAGCGGCAGTTCGGCCTGGTTCGACCGCGGCTTCGTCACCTACTCGAATGCGGCCAAGACCGACATGCTCGGCGTCTCTGCGCACACCCTCGACAGCCACGGCGCGGTGAGCGAGGCCACGGTCGCCGAAATGGCGGAGGGCGCCCTGGCGCGCAGCACCGCGGACCTTGCCGTCGCGGTATCCGGCGTCGCCGGCCCGACCGGCGGCAGCGCGCAGAAACCCGTCGGCATGGTGTGCGTGGCCTGGGCGCAACGCAGGGTGCCGACACGGGTCCGTACGCTTCAGCTGCCCGGCGATCGCACGGCCGTGCGCCGTCAGACCGTGATCCACGCGCTCAGCGAAGTGATCGAACTCGCTCGCTGAAGCGGCTGGCGGGCGCCGACCCGCGGCATTGCTGTATTCATTTACAGGTCTTACACTGTCGCCGTCAGAGATGCCCGACACCATCACAGCAAGCTCTGTGCCATAATTCGCCAATCACTCAGGAACGACTTTCATGGACGACAACAAGGCCAAGGCGCTCGCCGCTGCGCTCTCGCAGATCGAAAAGCAGTTCGGCAAGGGTTCGATCATGCGCATGGGCGACGGCAACGTCGAACGCGACATCCAGACCGTGTCCACCGGCTCGCTCGGGCTCGACATCGCACTCGGCCTCGGCGGCCTGCCGCGCGGTCGTGTGGTCGAGATCTACGGCCCGGAGTCATCCGGCAAGACCACGCTGACGCTGCAGGTCATCGCCGAGATGCAGAAGCTCGGCGGCACCGCCGCGTTCATCGACGCCGAACATGCACTCGACGTCGGCTATGCCGAGAAGCTCGGCGTCAACATCCAGGACCTGCTGATCTCCCAGCCCGACACCGGCGAACAGGCGCTCGAGATCGCCGACATGCTGGTGCGCTCGGGCGGCGTGGACGTGGTCGTGGTCGACTCGGTCGCCGCACTGACGCCCAAGGCCGAAATCGAAGGCGAGATGGGCGACCAGCTCCCCGGCCTGCAGGCCCGCCTGATGTCGCAGGCGCTGCGCAAGCTCACCGCCAACATCAAGCGCACCAACACGCTGGTCATCTTCATCAACCAGATCCGCATGAAGATCGGCGTGATGTTCGGCAGCCCGGAGACCACCACCGGCGGCAACGCGCTCAAGTTCTACGCCTCGGTGCGCATGGACATCCGCCGCACCGGCACGATCAAGAAGGGCGACGAGGTCGTCGGGTCCGAGACCCGCGTCAAGGTGGTGAAGAACAAGGTCTCGCCCCCGTTCAAGGAAGCGCACTTCGACATCCTGTACGGCGAGGGCATCTCGCGCGAAGGCGAGATCATCGATCTCGGCGTCGACCACAAGATCGTCGACAAGTCCGGCGCCTGGTACGCCTACAAGGGCGACAAGATCGGCCAGGGCAAGGACAACTCGCGCGAGTTCCTGCGCAACAACCCTGCGCTGGCGCGCGAGATCGAGAACAGGGTCCGCGTCGCGGTCGGTCTGCCTGAAATGCCGCCGGCGACGCCCGCTGCGGCAGCCGCCGAGGCCTGAGCGCCCGACGCCATGGCCGAGCCCAGCCTGCGCGAGCGCGCCCTTCGCCACCTCGCCCGCCGCGATCATTCGCGCGCCGAGCTGGCGCGCAAGCTCGCCGCGCATGGCGAGGCCGACGAGGTCGAGGTCGTCATCGCACGCATGGGCGAACTCGGGTTGCAGTCCGACAGCCGCTTCGCGGAAGCCTTCGTGCGCGGCAAGGCCGCGCGTTTTGGCGCGAGCCGGCTGCGCAACGAGCTGGCCCGTCGCGGTATCGAGCGCGAACTGATCGACGAGGCCATCGCCGGCGAATGTACCGAGTCCGAGATCGAGCGTGCCCGCAGCGTGCTGCATGGCCGCTTCCGCGAGCCGCCGACCGACCCCCGCGAGTGGGCCCGGCAGGCGCGCTTCCTGCAAACCCGCGGCTTTGCGCCCGACCTGATCCGCAAGCTGCTGAAAGAGCCCTACGATGAGTCTGCTTAAGGTCGCCGGTCTGCAGAAGCGCTACAAGGCGCGCACGGTGGTGCACGACGTCGGCTTCGAGGTCGGCTCGGGCGAGGTCGTCGGCCTGCTCGGCCCCAACGGGGCGGGCAAGACCACCTGCTTCTACATGATCGTCGGCCTGGTGCGTGCCGACGGTGGCCAGATCGGGCTGGACGGCAAGGATCTCACCCACCTGCCGATTCACGCCCGTGCCCGCCTCGGCCTGTCCTACCTGCCGCAGGAAATGAGCGTGTTCCGCAAGCTCACGGTGGCCGAGAACATCCGCGCGGTGCTCGAACTGCAGGGGCTGGAGTCACGCCAGATCGACGAGCGCCTGCAGGAACTGCTCGAGGAACTGGGCATCACCCACCTGCGCGACAACACCGCGATCTCCCTGTCGGGTGGCGAACGCCGCCGCTGCGAGATCGCCCGCGCGCTCGCCACCGATCCGCGCCTGATCCTGCTCGACGAGCCTTTCGCCGGCGTCGACCCGATCGCCGTGATCGATATCCAGAAGATCATCCGCTTCCTCAAGGAACGCGGCATCGGCGTGCTCATCACCGACCACAACGTGCGCGAGACGCTTGGCATCTGCGATCGCGCCTATATCATCAGCGAGGGTCGCGTGCTCGCCAGCGGCCAGCCTGACGAGATCATCGCCAACGAGAAGGTGCGCCAGGTCTACCTCGGCGAACATTTCCGCCTCTAGCGCCCGAATGAAACCCAGCCTCCAGCTCAAGCTCTCGCAGCACCTCACGCTGACGCCTCAGCTGCAGCAGTCGATCAAGCTGCTGCAGCTGTCCACGCTCGAGCTGAACCAGGAGATCGAGCGCTTCCTGCTCGAGAACCCGATGCTCGAGCGCGAGGAGATCGACGACTTCGTGCCGCAGCCCGGTCTCGCCACCAGCACCCCGCCTGCCGAACGTGAGCGCGAGCGCGAACGCGAAACCAGCGCCGAGGCCACCAGCGACGGCGAAGCAGGAAAGGCGAACGATCGCGAGGACAACGAGGAAGGCATCGACTGGTCCAACGTCGGCAGTGGCGCCCAGGCCAAGCGCGACGATGACGACGACACCGACTTCCAGGAGTTCCAGGCGGCCGAGCTGTCGCTTCGCGACCACCTCGACGAGCAGGTCGCGCTGTCGCCGCTCTCCGACCGCGACCGCGCGCTGGTGCGCTTCATCATCGAGGCGCTGGACGACGACGGCTACCTGCACCAGCCGCTCGAGGAGTTGCTCGAGTTGCTGCCACCCGAGCTCGACATCGACCTCGACGAGCTTTCCATCGCGCTGCGCCACGTACAGCACCTCGACCCTGCCGGCATCGGCGCACGCAGCCCGCAGGAATGCCTGTCGCTGCAGCTGCGAGCGATGCCCGAGACGCCGACGCAGATGCTCGCGCTCGAGATCGTTGACCAGCATCTCGAACTGCTCGCCGAGCGCAACTTCGCGCGCCTCAAGAAACACACCGGTTGCGACGACGACCAGCTGCGCGCTGCCCACGCTCTGATCTGCAGCCTCGACCCGCATCCGGGCTCGCGCCACTCCGTCTCCGAGACGCGCTACGTGCTGCCTGACGTCATCGTGCGCAAGATCCGCGGACGCTGGACCGTCAGCCTCAACCAGGACGCGATGCCGCGCCTGCGCGTCAACCGGCTCTACGCCAGCCTGCTGCAGCAGAACCGCGGCCAGGGCGGCGGCCTGACCGGCCAGTTACAGGAAGCACGCTGGCTGATCAAGAACGTCCAGCAGCGTTTCGACACCATCCTGCGGGTCTCCCAAGCCATCGTTGACCAGCAGCGGCAGTTCTTCGATCATGGAGACGTGGCGATGCGGCCACTCACTCTCCGGGAGATCGCGGACCAGCTCGAACTGCACGAATCCACCGTTTCGCGCGTCACGACGCAGAAATACATGGCGACGCCGCGCGGTGTGTTCGAACTCAAGTATTTCTTCGGCAGCCACGTCTCCACCGACACTGGCGGAGCGGCCTCTTCCACGGCGATTCGGGCGCTGATTCGTCAACTGGTGGACGCCGAGGACAGCAAGAAGCCGCTGTCCGACGCAAGGATTGCAGAAGTTTTGGGCCAGCAGGGTATCGTGGTCGCACGACGCACCATCGCGAAGTACCGCGAATCACTGAATATCCCGCCGGTCAGTCTGCGCAAATCGATCTGACAACAACAGGAGTTACCATGAATCTCAACATCACCGGGCGCCACGTCGAGGTCACCCCGGCCATCCGTGACTACGTGAGCACCAAGCTTGACCGCGTCATCCGCCACTTCGACAACGTCACCAGCGTGGCGGTGATCCTCTCCGTCGAAAAGCTGAAGCAGAAGGCCGAAGTCACGCTGCACGTGCGCGGCAAGGATCTCTTCGTCGAAAGCGACGACGCAGACATGTACGCCGCCATCGACTCGATGGCTGACAAGCTCGATCGTCAGGTGCAGAAATACAAGCAGAAGATGGCCGACCACAACCACGAAGCCCTGAAGCATCAGGAGCCGGAAGCCTGATTGCCAGGTTGCGGTTTTATGTCCGGGGTGTGGGTATAATGCGCGCGTTTTCAAGACGCGGCTTCAACGCATCCCGGTCCGTCCGATCGCCCAGCGCGGCGCCAGCGGCAACGGCGCTGCGCAAGCTCCACTGCGAATGAGCCTGATACCTCAACTCCTGCCACTGTCCAATGTGGTGGTCGATCTCGATGCAAGCAGCAAGAAGCGTGTCTTCGAACAGGCGGGGCTGCTTTTCGAGAACAACCAGGGCATCGCCCGCATTCTGGTGTTCGACAGCCTGTTCGCTCGAGAACGGCTGGGCTCCACAGGCCTCGGCCAGGGCATCGCCATCCCGCATGGCCGCATCAAGGGCCTGAAGGAAGCGGCCGGCGCCTTCCTGCGCCTGGCTGCCCCGGTGCAGTTCGATGCGCCCGATGGCCGCCCGGTGAATCTCCTGTTCGTGCTGCTGGTGCCCGAGCAAGCCAACGAGACCCACCTGCAGCTCCTGTCCGAGCTCGCGCAGATGTTCAGCGACCGCGCCTTCCGCGAGGCACTGCTGAACGCGCCCGACGCCGAACACATCCACCAGATGTTCCTCGACTGGGGTACCGATGCGGCAGACAAGCGTCGCGAGGCTGTTTGAGGCCCAGCGCGAGCGCCTTGAACTCACCCACGTCAGCGGACGTCTCGACGCCACGCTGGCCGTCGCTGAAGAGCGTATCTGGCCGGCCGACCTCGTCGGCCACCTCAACCTGATCCACCCCACGCGCCTGCAGATCATTGGCGCCGCCGAGCTGGCCTGGGCACGGCGCCAGACGACCGACAAGGTCGCCCATCACCTCAACGAGATCCTGTCGACCCGGCCACCGGCCATCATCATCGCCGACGGCTGTGCTGCCTCGAACATCATCCACGGCATCTGCGAGGCCCACGACGTCGCCCTGTTCACCACGCCGCAGCCCGCGGCCGGCGTGATCGACCAGCTGCGCCTTTACCTGTCACGGGAACTGGCCGAGAAGATCTCCTTGCACGGCGTCTTCATGGACGTGCTCGGTGTGGGCGTGCTGATCACCGGCGATTCGGGCGCAGGCAAGTCGGAACTCGCGCTGGAGCTGATCTCGCGTGGCCACGGCCTGGTGGCGGACGACGTCGTCGAGTTCTCGCGCGTCGCCCCCACCGTGCTCGAAGGACGCTGCCCGCCGATGCTGCAGGACTTCATCGAAGTCCGCGGCCTGGGCATCCTCAACATCCGCACCATCTTTGGCGAGACGGCCTGCCGGCGCAAGATGCGCTTGCGCCTGGTCTGCCACCTGGAGCGCCGTCAGCCGGGCGCGGGCGACCCCTCCCGCCTGCCCCTGCAGCAGGAGGTCAAGGACATCCTCGGCGTGAAGGTGGCGCGGGTCGTGCTGCCCGTCGCCGCGGGACGCAACCTCGCCGTGCTACTCGAAGCGGCCGTACGCTCGACGATCCTGCAGTTGCGCGGCGTCGACACGATGCAGGAACTCATCGACCGCCAGATGCGGTTGATGCAGGCCGAAGGCCACGACCCCAAGGCCTGACTCGCACCCCGTCGCGTTCCGCCGCGCGGCGTCGTGACAGCCCGCCTTGCCGCAGCGCCGCATCGGCTGCTACCCTCGATCCCTTTGCTGCTTCAGCTTCACCGCGAGCCCCCTCATGAGCACCCCCACGGATTATCTCGAGCGCATCCTCAACGCGCAGGTCTACGACGTTGCCGTCGAGACGCCGCTCGACCTCGCCACCAATCTGTCCGCGCGCGCGCACAACCGCATCTTCCTCAAGCGCGAGGACATGCAGCCGGTGTTCAGCTTCAAGATCCGCGGGGCCTACAACAAGATGGCCAAGCTGTCTCCGCAGGCACTCAAGCGCGGCGTGATCTGCGCCTCCGCCGGCAACCACGCCCAGGGCGTGGCCTTGTCGGCGGCCAAGCTCGGTGTGCGCGCAGTGATCGTGATGCCGAGCACCACGCCGGCAATCAAGATCGACGCGGTCAAGGCGCGCGGCGGCGAGGTCGTGCTCGCCGGCGAGTCCTACTCCGACGCCTACGCGCACGCCCTCGAACTCGAGAAGGCAGAGAAGCTCACCTTCGTCCATCCCTTCGACGACCCGGACGTGATCGCCGGCCAGGGCACGGTGGGCATGGAGATCCTGCGCGCGCATCCGAAGCCGATCCACGCGGTGTTCTGCTGCGTCGGCGGTGGCGGCCTGATCGCCGGCGTGGCGGCCTACATCAAGCGCCTGCGTCCGGAGACGAAGATCATCGGCGTCGAGGCCGTCGACGCCGATGCGATGACCCAGTCGCTGGCGGCGGGCAAGCGTGTCGCGCTCGATCAGGTCGGCATCTTCGCCGACGGCGCGGCGGTCAAGGAAGTGGGCGCGGAGACCTTCCGCCTGTGCCAGCAGTACGTCGACGAGATGATCGTGGTCGACAACGACGCGATCTGCGCGGCGATCAAGGACGTGTTCGAAGACACCCGCTCCATCCTGGAGCCCGCGGGCGCGCTGGCCGTGGCCGGCGCCAAGGAATACGCCAGGCGCCACAAGCTGCGCGACAAGAGCCTGGTCGCGGTGGCCTCGGGCGCGAACATGAACTTCGATCGCCTGCGCTTCGTCGCCGAACGCGCCGAACTGGGCGAACAGCGCGAGGCGGTGCTGGCGGTGACGATTCCGGAGAAACCGGGTTCGTTCCGCAAGTTCATCAGCGTGCTCGGCAACCGCAACATCACCGAGTTCAACTATCGCTACGCCGACGCCAGGCAGGCGCACATCTTCGTCGGCGTCACGGTTCACAACCGCAACGAGGCCGGCCGCCTGGTCGAGATGCTCGAGCGCCACGAGCTGCCCGCCCTCGATCTCACCGACGACGAGCTGGCCAAGACCCACGTGCGCTACATGGTGGGCGGCCACTCGCCGCAGGCCGAGAACGAGGTCGTCTATCGCTTCGTTTTTCCCGAGCGGCCCGGCGCGCTGATGAATTTCCTCTCCAACCTGCGCTCGGACTGGAACATCTCGCTGTTCCACTACCGCAACCACGGCTCGGACTTCGGCCGCGTGCTCGTCGGCATGCAGGTACCGCCGGCCGACAAGGCGGCGTTCGACGACTTCCTGCAGCGTCTGGGCTACGAATACGTCGCCGAGACGGACAATCCCGCCTACCGCCTGTTCCTCGCCAGCTGAACCCGCGGCAGCTCAGGCTGCCCGCGCTGCCCCGGCCTCGGTGACGATCCAGTTCATCGGCCGGTCGTGCGGTTGTGGCAGCACGCTGTCGACCCGTCCCAGTTCGAATCCGACCCCGATCGCGATCGTCCGCATCTGCGCCAGCGTGCGGTCGAAATAGCCGCCGCCGTAGCCCAGGCGGTAGCCCGCTGCATCGAAAGCATTCAGCGGCACCAGCACCACCTCGGGCTGCACTTCCACTGCGTCGAGCGGATGCGGGATGCCATGCCGGTCGGGCACCATCGGCGCCCCCGGCACCCAACGCCGGAAATGCATCGCGGTGTCCTTCTCGACCACCACCGGCAACGCCGCGACCCGCTCACCCCCCTGCGTCAGCCAGTCCGCGACCCAGTCACGCAGATCCGGCTCCGCGCGATAGGGCCAGCAGAATCCAAGCGAGCTCGGCGCCAGTTCGCGGATCACCGCATCAAGATGATGCAGCAGCCGTCGGGTGAGGTCCTGCCTGTCCCCTGCACTCAGTTCCAGCCGCGCTTTCAGGGCCCTTTGTCGCATTCCGTTGCGGCGCTGCACAAGGTCCTCCCGGGGGTCGAAAACAGGCGTCATCACTGTGGTATGGTAGGTCGCAATGGAGAGCAAGAAGAGCATGAAGAAAGGCGTTACAGCCGCACTGCTGGCGGTCGGACTGCTTGCATCGACAGCAGCGCCGGGGCAGACGGTGTCCGAACCCGGCGACACCCGCATCGTCGCCGCTCGCGAAGCGCTGCGCAAGGGCGACCAGCGCATGCTGGAGCAGTTGGCCGCGACCACTGGACCCCATGTCCTCGATGTCTACGTCCGCTACTGGCGGCTGGTGAACGTGCTCGCGCGCCCGGAACCTGCGCCCGACGCCGAGCTCGATGCATTCCTGCACGCGGAAGCCGGTACCGTGCTCGCCGAGCGACTTCGCGCCGACTGGCTGCGCCGGCTGGCCAAGGACGGCGACTGGGCACGCTTCGTCACCCTCTACCCGGCGCTGCGCAATCCCGACTACGAGATGCGCTGCACCGCCTGGACCGCACGCCTGATGACCGGCGACCGCAGTGCGCTGGAAGAAGTTGCACAGCAGTGGCGCACCCTGGACGACGCCCCTGCTGCCTGCGACACCCCGCTGCGCGCCGCGTTCGAATCCGGCAGCGTCAGCGAGGACGCGGTGTGGCAACGCGCCCGCCGCCAGGTCGACACGCGCAAGCCGGACGACGCACGCATCACCTGGCGCTGGCTGCCGGCCGAAGCAGCGCCCGCCGCCGCGCAGGTCGAGCACGCCCTGAAGTCGCCGGGCGCCTGGCTCGACCGCCTGCCCGCCAATTTTTCCGTCACCCGCGGCGGCCGCGAACTGGTGCTCGCCGCACTGACGCGTGTCGCGCGCGAGGACTCACGCGGCGCCTACGATCGCCTGCTGCGCCTGCAGGACCGCCTCGGGAGCGAGGAACGCGGCCACATGATGGCCGTCATCGCGATGCACGCGGCGCTGGACCAGTTCCCCGAGGCCCTTGGCCTGTACCGCGCGACGGCCGGCGTCGAGCTGACGCCGCTGCAGCGCGCCTGGCGGGTGCGTGCCGCCCTGCGCGCGCTCGACTGGAAGGGCGTGCAGGAAGCGATCGAGGCGCTCCCGGACGGCGAGCGCGAAGCGCCCGAATGGACCTACTGGCTCGGGCGCGCGCATGCCGCCACCGGCAACAGGACCGAGGCCGAGGCCCTGTTCGCCCGCATTGCCGGCGAACCGCACTTCTACGGCATCCTTGCCGGGGAGGAGCTTGGCCAGCCGTTCTCGCCGCCACCGTCAAATGGCCTGCTGCCTGCAGCACGGCTCGCCGAAGCGGAAAACGATCCGGGCCTGCAGCGCGCGCTGGCCCTGTACCGGCTGGACATGCGCACCGAGGCGATACGGGAATGGATCTGGGCGCTGCGGGACCGCGACGAGCCCTTCCGTCTCGCTGCCGCGCATATCGCCCTGCGCAACGAACTCTACGACCGCGCGATCAATACCGCCGAGCTCGCCAACCCGCGTGCGAACTTCGAACTGCGTTTCCTGACCCCCTACCGCGACCTCATCGAACCGCAGGTGCGCAGCCAGGGGCTCGACCTGGCCTGGATATACGGCCTCATGCGCCAGGAAAGCCGCTTCGTCGTGCCGGCTCGCTCCAGCGCCGGCGCCCAGGGGCTGATGCAGGTCATGCCCGCCACCGGCAAATGGGTTGCCGGCCAGATCGGGCTGCGCAACTACAGCCAGAGCATGCTCGCCGACCCGGACACGAACGTCCTGCTCGGCACCAGCTACATGCGCCTGATCCTCGAGGGACTCGACAACCACCCGGTGCTGGCCAGCGCCGGCTACAACGCCGGGCCGGGGCGCGCGCGCCGCTGGCGCGACGAGAAGCCGCTCGAAGGCGCCATCTACGTCGAGACCATCCCCTTCGACGAGACGCGCGACTACGTCCGCAAGGTGATGACCAATGCCGTGATCTACGGTGCCATGCTCGACCGCAGGCCGCAGTCGCTCAAGGACCGGCTGGGCGTCGTCAGCCCCCGCCCGGCGCGCGAATGAACACGAACCTTTACGTAAACAGCAACAGCGAGATTCCACCATGCAAGTCAAACGCGTCGTTCTCGTAGGTGGCTCCGGCTTCGTTGGCCGGGCCATCGCCAACCGCCTGGCGAATGCCGGGGTGAGCGTGCTCGTTCCCACCCGCCGCCGCAGCAGGGCCGGCCACATCCTCCTGCTGCCCAACGTCGAGGCCGTCGAAGCCGACGTGCATGATCCGGCCACCCTCGCCCGCCTGTTCGCCGGCGCGGACGCGGTGGTGAGCCTCGTCGGCGTGCTGCATTCGCGCAGCGGCGAGCCCTACGGACCTGACTTTGCCCGCGCCCACGTCGAGCTGCCGAAGAAGATTGTTACCGCCTGTCGCGGCGCAGGCGTGAAGCGACTGGTGCACATCAGCGCGCTCGGAGCGAGCAGCGAAGGGCCGTCCGAGTACCAGCGCTCCAAGGCGGCCGGTGAAGCCGCGATCCGCAGCACGGGCGCAGACCTCGACTGGGTCATCCTGCGTCCCTCGGTCATCTTCGGTCGCGACGACCGCTTCCTGAACATGTTCGCGGAGTTGGCCGGCCTCTTTCCGGTGCTGCCGCTCGCCGGGGCGAACACGCGCTTCCAGCCCGTTCACGTCGAGGACATCGCCGAGATCGTGTGGCGCAGCCTCACGGCACCGGAGGCCGCGGGCCAGACCTACGAACTTGCCGGCCCGACTGTCTACACCTTGCGCCAGCTGGTCGAGTACGTTTCCGCCCTGGTCGGCAAGCCACGCCCGGTCATCGCCCTGCCCGAGGGGCTGGCCATGCTGCAGGCGCGCCTGATGGAACTGGCACCGCAGCCGCTGATGAGCCGCGACAATGTGCGCTCGATGCGCGTCGACAACGTCGCCACGGGGGAGCCGCTGCCGTTCGGCGTGACGCCCACGGCGATCGAGGCGGTCGTACCCGGCTGGCTTGGCAGGGATACCATGCGCGCCAACTACTACCCCTTCCGTCGCCGCGCGCGCCGGTAAGGCCTCACCACCACGGAGCAAGCCATGAAACTCATCATCGGCAACAAGAACTACTCTTCCTGGTCGCTGCGTGCCTGGCTCGCAGCGCGCGAGAGCGGCATCGCCTTCGACGAGATCGACATCCCGCTGTTCATACCGGGCAGCCGCGAGCGCATCCTGTCGCATTCGCCCTCGGGCAAGGTGCCCTGCCTCAACGACCACGGCGTCGTGGTGTGGGATTCGCTGGCGATCGGCGAATACCTCGCCGAGAAGCAGCCGGCACTGCTGCCGGCCGATCCGGTGGCGCGCGCCACGGCACGGGCCGTCACCGCCGAGATGCACTCCGGGTTCCAGCAGTTGCGCAGCAAGATGCCGATGAACATCCGCAAGGACTACCGCGGCTTCGGCCACACGCCGGAAGTCGACGCCGACATCGCGCGCATCGTCGCGATCTGGAACGACTGCCGCGCGCGCTTCGGCCAGGGCGGCCCCTACCTCTTCGGCCAGTTCTCGCTTGCCGACGCGGCGTTCGCGCCAGTGTGCTTCCGCTTCCAGACCTACGGCGTGCAGCCGGAAGGCGCGGCCGGCGAGTACCTCGCGACCATGCTTGCCAATCCGCACATGCAGGACTGGGCGGCCGCCGCACGCACGGAGACCGAATCGATCCCTGCCGAGGACCTGTACGGCTGATGCAATGCTATGTGGTGGGCGGCGCCGTGCGCGACGCCCTGCTCGGACTGCCGGTCAAGGACCGCGACTGGGTCGTGGTCGGCAGTTCCCCCGAAGACATGCTGGCGCAGGGCTTCCGCCCTGTGGGCAAGGACTTCCCGGTCTTCCTGCATCCACAGACGCAGGAGGAGTACGCGCTCGCCCGCACCGAACGCAAGTCCGGCAACGGCTACACCGGCTTCGTCTGCTACGCGGCACCGGAGGTCACGCTCGAGGAAGACCTGCTGCGCCGCGACCTGACGATCAACGCCATCGCACGCGGCGAGGACGGTCGCCTGATCGACCCGCATGGCGGCGTGCAGGATCTCGAGGCGCGCATCTTCCGCCACGTGTCGCCCGCCTTCGCCGAAGATCCGTTGCGCATCCTGCGCGTGGCGCGCTTCGCTGCCCGCTTCGCCGACTTCAGCATCGCCCCTGAAACGCTCGCGCTGATGCGGCGCATGGTCGAGGCGGGCGAGGTCGACCATCTCGTGGCCGAGCGCGTGTGGCAGGAGTTCGCGCGCGGCCTGATGGAGGGCACGCCCTCGCGCATGATCCGCGTGCTGCGCGAATGCGGTGCGCTCGCCCACATCCTGCCCGAACTCGAGCACCTCTTCGGCGTGCCGCAGATGGCCAGTCATCATCCGGAAATCGACACCGGCGAACATGTGCTGATGGTCATCGACTACGCCGCAGCCACGCACCAGCCGCTGGCGGTGCGCTGGGCCTGCCTGATGCACGACCTGGGCAAGGCCGACACCCCGGCCGGGATCCTGCCGCACCACTACCGCCACGAGGACGCCAGTGCCCGGCGCGCGAGGGAGGTCTCCACCCGGCTGAAGGCGCCGTCCGAATGCCGCGACCTGGCCGAGATGGTTGCCCGCGAACACGGCGTCTTCGGCGAGGCGCCGGTGCTGCGTCCGGAGACGATGGTCAAGGTCCTGGAGCGCTGCGACGCCCTGCGGCGCCCGGAGCGCTTCATCCTCGCGCTCGAGGCCACGGCCTGCGACCACCACGGCCGTGGCGGCGGCCCGCGCCCGGAGTGGGCGCCGCGAGCGCTGTGGCTGTCGGCACTGGCTGCGGTGCGCGGCATCGATGCCGGCGCCATCGCGCGCAGCTGCAGCGACAAGGCCCGCATCCCGCAAGCCGTGCACGAAGCCCGCGTGGCAGCCGTACGCGCGCTCAGACTGCGCGATGGCGCGCCTGCGCCGGACGCCGGCACACCTCCCCGAACGTGACCGAATGCCCTTCCCTGATGCCTAGAGCGATCGCAGAATCAGCCATGCCAGCACGGAAATCAGTACCGTGGTGGCAAACGGGAAATGATAGGACTGGCCCCGAAAGCGGAAGGCGAGATCCCCGGGCAGGCGGCCCAGGCGCAGCCGGCGAGCTGTGCCTGGCCGCAACAGTCCGGTGACCAGCACCAGCAGAACCACGACCAGCACCCACTTGAGCATCTGCGCCCCCGCAGCAAAAACCGGATTAGACCCGTGCCCACGGGGCGCGGCAAGCAAGGGGCTTCTCTACCCCCCGAAAACCCGATCGACGGACACCTCATGACGAAACGCCCTCACGCCGACTACGCCACCGCCTTCCCCGTACCCGCCCCAACGCCCGGCGTCCGCCACGGAGGTGTGCGATGAACGCGGGACGATTCGGCGACCTCGAGGTGCTGTGCCGCACCCCGTCCGGCCAACCCAAGCCTGCGCCTCTGCTGTTCGTCCATGGCGCCTACGTCTCGGCCTGGTGCTGGGAGGAACACTTCCTGCCCTGGTTCGCCGAACGTGGCTGGGCGGCCTATGCGTTGTCGCTGTCGGGCCATGGCCACAGCAGGCGCCGTGAGCACCTCGACTCGTATTCCATCGACGATTACGTGCGCGACGTCGCCGAGGTCGCGGCCCGACTGCCCGCGCCCCCGGTCCTCATCGGCCATTCGATGGGCGGCATGGTGGTGCAGAAATACCTCGAACAGCATGACGCGCCCGCCGCCGTGCTGATGTCGTCCGTGCCGCCACAAGGGCTGATGGGCTCGGCCTTCGGCCTGATGCTGAAACGGCCGACGCTGCTCGCCGACCTCAATCGCATCATGGCGGGCGACGATGTTGACATCAGCAGCCTGCGCGAGGCGCTGTTCCACCAGCCGGTGGATGCCGCCGACCTGCAGCGCTACTACCGACTCAGCCAGCCGGAGTCGCATCGCGCGATCTGGGACATGACCCTGTTCAACCTGCCCCATCCGGGCCGCATGCACCAGGTGCCGATGCTGATCCTCGGCGCCAGCCACGATGCGCTGATTCCGCCCGACCAGGTGCATATGACCGCGACCACCTACGCCCGCCGCGCGGAGATCTTTCCCGATATGGGCCATGGCCTGATGCTGGAGCGCGACTGGGAAACGGTGGCTGCGCGCATCGCCGACTGGCTGGAAGAGCGCAACCTGTAAGCCCGCCGCCGGACGGGCTCAGAGCCCGTGCAGGCGGTCGCCGCGCACGAAGCCGAGCAGTGCTGCATCGATGCCGCGCCCGACCGCCAGCACCTTGAACAGCTCGCCCATCTCCTGTGGCGCCGTCAGGCGCTGCACCGCACGCGCGGCGCGAATGTAGTCGGCGCTTTCCTGCGGACCGCGCCGCGCCAGGCATTCGAGCACGCCGCAATTAAACAGGAACTGCGCCTGGGTGGTGTAGCCATGCACGTCCAGCCCGGCATCGAAGGCAGCCTCGGCCACGGCGGTGAAATCGACGAAGGCGGTGATGTCGTTGAGGCCCGGCCACAGGAAGGGGTCGCCGTGGGCATGGTGGCGGTAGTAGCACAGCAGCGTGCCGTTCGAACGCGACGGCAGGTAATACTCGGCGCGCGGATAACCGTAGTCGATCAGCAGCATCGCGCCCCGTTCCAGCCGCTCCGCCCAGGCCGACACCCAGGCGCGACCGGCAAGGTTGAGCTCGGTGACGTACTCGCCGCCCGCCGGCGCGGGCAGGTCCAGCGCGCGCGCGGCGTCACGGACGACGCCCTCGGCCGGCACGTCGGCCCAGCACAGGCGGCGCCCGCCGGCGCCGTCCTCCGCCAGACTGACGCCGCGCTCGAGCAAGCCGTCCGCACGCGATACGAGCAGGTGCACCGGCATCACGTCCAGCACCTCGTTGGCCACCACCGCACCGCTGAACTGCGCAGGCAGTGCATCGAGCCAGCGCACGCGGGCGGCGAGGTGGGGCGCCTTCTGCGCCAGCGTCTCCAGCTGGCGCGCACGCAATTCGCCCGACAGCTCGAGAATGCCGTACGCGTCGGGAAGGCAGCCACGGCGCTCGAGTTCGAGCAGCAGGTCGGTCGCGAGCAGGCCGGTGCCGGCGCCGACCTCGATCAACTGCGGTGCGCTCGCCCGCATCACCTGCTCGACCTGGACGGCAAGCGCCTGGCCGAACAGTGGCGTAAGCTCGGGTGCGGTGATGAAATCACCGCCGGGGCCGAACTTTCGCGCGCCACCGCTGTAATACCCGAGGCCCGGCGCATAGAGCACGCGCTCCATGTAGCGGGCGAACGAGATCCAGCCGCCAGCGGCATCGATGTCGGCCTCGACGAGCGCACGCAGACGCGCGCTCTGGGCGAGCGCATCGGTGGAGGGCTGGGGTAGCGAAGTCATGGCGCAGGCTCGCGGCAGGAAGAAGCCCGCGATTGTAACGGCAAGCCGAATCCGCGATGCTCGCGCCGCAACCACGACGATCAATGACACCTGCAGCGACGATGATGACTCCCGACCCGAACGACGCCCCCGTCATTCTCGTAACCGGCGCCGCACGGCGCGTCGGCGCCGAGATTGCGCGCCAGCTCCACGCCAGCGGCGCACAGCTCGCGCTGCACTACCGCAACAGCGCGGGCGAAGCCGAATCACTGGCGGCAGCGCTCAATGCGCTCCGCGTCGACTCGGCCTTCACCGTCGGTGGCGACCTCGGCCATGCCGGCGTCGCCGAGGAAGTGGCCGCAGCCGCGCTGCGGCATTTCGGCCGCATCGACGGCCTGGTCAACAACGCCTCGAGCTTCTTCCCCACGCCGCTCGGCCGCATCGATCGCGCCGCGTGGGACGACCTGATGGGCTCGAACCTGATGGGCCCGCTCTTCCTGTCGCAGGCGCTCGCCCCCGCGATCCGACGGCAGCGCGGCGCGATCGTGAACATCGTCGACATCCACGCCGAGCGCCCGCTGCAGCGCTATCCGCTGTACAGCGCGGCCAAGGCCGGCCTGGCCGGACTCACCCGCGCCCTGGCGATCGAGCTCGCGCCCGAGGCGCGCGTCAATGGCGTGTCGCCCGGCCCCATCGACTGGCCGGAGGACGAGCAGTTCTCGGCCGAGGAGCGCCAGCAGATCATCGATCACACCCTGCTCAAGCGCGTCGGCTCGGCGGCCGACATCGCACGCACCGTGCGCTTCCTGATGTTCGATGCGCCCTACATCACTGGCCAGATCATCGCCGTGGACGGCGGCCGCAGCGCCCATCTCTGAGCCCGGCGGGACGGCGCTAAGT
Organism: Thauera sp. 63; assembly: GCF_000310165.2. Classification (NCBI taxonomy): domain Bacteria; kingdom Pseudomonadati; phylum Pseudomonadota; class Betaproteobacteria; order Rhodocyclales; family Zoogloeaceae; genus Thauera; species Thauera sp. 63. The sequence goes on along the minus strand of NZ_AMXC01000011.1, from coordinate 12,431 downwards.
GTATAATTCGGCGCTTTTTTCGCCGACCGAGCCGATCCCGTGAGTGCAGCCACCGCCCCGCTTGACCCCCTCGCCTCCGCCGCGGATGCCGAGGCCGAAGTCCGTCACTCCAACACCTTCCTGCGCCTGAAGAAGAAGCTCGAACGCGGCGTCGGCGAGGCCATCGGCGACTACAACATGATCGGCGACGGCGACACCGTGATGGTGTGCATCTCCGGCGGCAAAGACTCCTACACCCTGCTGTCCTGCCTGCTCGCGTTGCGCGAGCGCGCGCCGGTGAACTTCCGCATCGTGGCGATGAACCTCGACCAGAAGCAGCCCGGCTTCCCCGACCACATCCTGCCGGCCTACTTCGAGTCGATCGGCGTCGAGTACCGCATCGTCACCGAAGACACCTACTCGATCGTCAAGGACAAGATTCCCGAGGGCAAGACCACCTGCTCGCTGTGCTCGCGCCTGCGTCGCGGCATCATCTACCGCACCGCGAAGGAGATCGGCGCCACCCGCATCGCGCTCGGCCACCATCGCGACGACATCCTCGAGACCCTGTTCCTGAACATGTTCTTCGGCGGCAAGATCAAGGCCATGCCGCCCAAGCTGGTCAGCGACGACGGCAACCACGTCGTCATCCGTCCGCTGGCCTACTGCACCGAAGCCGACATCGCGCGCTTCGCCCGTGCCATGGACTTCCCCATCATCCCGTGCAACCTGTGCGGCTCGCAGGAGAACGCACAGCGCAAGCAGATCAAGGCGATGCTGCAGGGCTGGTCGCGCGAATTCCCCGGGCGCATCGAGTCCCTGGCAACGTCGTTGAAGAACGTCGTACCGTCCCACCTGGCCGACGCCCGCCTGTTCGACTTCGTCGGACTGACACAGCAGACCCAGGTGGAAGAAGGCGACACCGCATTCGACCCGGTCGAGCTCCCCAAGCCCGCAGCCCAGGCCGTCCAGTTCCTGTCGTCGCTCAGCATCGACCGCCAGTAGGATGCGGCACGGAAGGGCTTGCGCGGCACCCTGCATTTGAACATCATGCGACGCTAGTCCTACCCGCTCTCGACCCGTACATGCCCAATGGCCGACCGTAAGAACATCTGCGTCCTCTTCGCCTCTGCTGTGGGTGACGACGGTTTCGTCACGCGCCTGGGGGCCACCGAGGCCAAGCACGCGACCGAACGCTGCCTGAACCGCATCGAGCGCGCGGTTGCGGCGCACAGCGGCGAAGTCCTGGCCATGCAGGACGGTAGCCTCCTGGCGTGCTTCGAGCGCTGTGATGCCGGCGCGCTCGCGGCCAGCGAGATGCTCGACCGCATCCGCAGCCTGCCTGCGCTCAGCGGCATGCGGCAACCGGTGCGCGTCGGCCTGCATTACGGCATCGTCGATACGGCAGCGGCGGCGGGTGAAGGCATCGACATCGCGCGCCGCCTGGCCGGCGTGGCCGAAGCCGAACAGGCGCTGGCAACCGGCACCGTCGTGATGCTGCTGACGCCGGCTGCGCGCCATGTCGCCGGCACCCAGCCGCTCAAGGGCCCGGGCGTCGAAGCACTGGCGTGGCCGGTGTTCGCGATTGGCCAGCGCGCCGGCGTGGTGACGTCCATTCCGCCCACCTCGCGCCTATCTCAACGTCTGCGCCTGCGCCATCAGCAGGACATCCTCTTCGTCGAGGAGCAGCGCCCTGTGCTGCTGCTTGGGCGCGAACTCGGCAACGACGTCGTGATCATGGACCCGCGCGCGTCTCGCCAGCATGCCCGCATCGAACGCCGTCGCGAAGGCTTCACGCTCATCGACGAGAGCACCAACGGCACTTTTGTCTCGATCGAAGGCGGCGGCGAGCGCCTGGTCCGGCAGGAGCGCATGGTGCTGAGCGGCCCGGGCCGTCTGGGATGCGGCTTCTCCGCCGACGAGATCGAACGCGACCTGGTGTTCTTCGATCTCGTCTGACATCCGCCGATGGCCCGGCGCATGCGGCGCGGGCGCCATCGGCGGACATCTGGATCAGCCCTTCACACAATCAGCCACGAAGGCCTTGCGCTTCGCGCCGCTCAACGACTGCTCGACCGCGGCCTGATTGCAGGCCTTCGTCTTGTCCGACTTGTCGACCGTCGCCCCTGCCTGCACAACCGGGCTGCCCTTGCCTGCCTTGGCCTCCTTCACGCCAGCCTCGCCACCGGCCGCCGGCACCGGCGCTGTTGCCGCCTTGACCGGCTGTCCCGCGCCAGCAGGCGCAGCCGCCTGCTGGCCGGCGGCCGGCGCCGGGTCGTGCTTGCCCTTGAGACAGGTGCTCATGAACGCCTTGCGTTCATCGCCCTTCAGCGCCTGCTCCTTCGCATCGGCATTACAGCGCTTCATGCGCTCGTGCTGGGGATTGGCGAGGGCGTCGACCGGGTTCATGACCAGCAGGGCGAGGCCTGCGGCGAGGGCTGGAACGAGCTTCTTCATGGAAAATCTCCTTTGAGGTGCGCATGCGCGCGCCGCAATTATTCTTTTCGCATTTTTTGAAGTCAAATATTTATGCTTTACGAATTTTCTAGATGACCTGCTCCGCCCTGCTGACCGATGCCTGAAGCGGACTTCATCCTCCTCGGCTCGCTGCTGGTTTCCGCCTTCCTCGCAGCGACCCTGCTCCCCGGCGGCTCGGAAGCCGCACTCGCCGGGCTGCTGCTGCTGCGCCCCGAGCTGACACTCCCTGCAATTCTTATCGCCACGCTGGGCAACACGGCGGGCGGGATGAGCACCTACGCGCTGGGTCGCCTGGTGCCACGCAAGGAACTGCCGCCCCGCCTCGAGCTGGTGCGGCGCTATGGCAGCGTGTCGCTCGTGCTGTCGTGGCTACCCCTGCTCGGCGACGGCCTGTGCGCAGCCGCCGGACTGCTGCGCCTGAACGGGTTCGCTTGCCTGGTGTGGATGGCGATCGGCAAGGGCGCACGCTATCTGGTCCTCGCCTGGGCGCTGACCTGAGCCGTACCGCGTGTCCGGCAGGGCTGGCCTATACTCCGGACTTGATCATCGAGGAACGCTCATGCCCGCAATCGAACGCCATGGCGTCAGCGCCCGCTACGCCGACGCCGTCATCCACAACGGCGTGATCTATCTCGTCGAGGTCCCGGCCAGCGCCGACGGCGATATCACCCGTCAGACGCAGGAGGTGCTCGACAGCATCGCGCGCCAACTCGAAGCGCACGGCAGTGACCGCTCCCGCATCCTGATGGCGACGATCTACCTCACCGACCTGGCCGACAGTGCCGGCATGAATGCGGTGTGGGAGGCCTGGTTGCCGCCCGGATGTGCGCCGGCCCGGGCCTGCGTGAAGGTCGCCGGCTTGGTCGATCCCGGCTGGCGCATCGAGATTGCGCTGACGGCCGCCTGCTGACGGGCCCGAAAGGGCACCTTTCAGTTTCCGCGACACGCCGTCCCGACGGCGGCCCGCAACCTGGAAACCTAAGCCCCATGAGGCATAAGGTCTTGTTTTTGGTGCATGGTGCACTGCGGTCCGCTAAAATGGCATGTTCCCCTGCAGCTGTTAAACCGGTATCCCGATGACCCAACGTCTGCGCGAAATTCCGTACAACTACACCTCGTTCTCGGACCGCGAGATCGTCATGCGCCTGCTCGGCGACGAAGCCTGGGCGGTGCTGGACGAACTGCGCGAGGAGCGCGTCACCGGCCGCTCGGCCCGCATGCTTTACGAGGTGCTCGGCGACATCTGGGTCGTACGCCGCAACCCTTATCTCGAGGACGACCTGCTCGACAGCCGCGAGCGGCGCGAAGCGCTGATTGGCGCGCTCAATCACCGCCTGAACGAGATCGAGAAGCGCCGTCAGGGCAATGACCGCGTCGCGCTGCTGATCGCGCGGGCACGCGAGGCCGTATCGAGCTTCGAGGGCTGGTTCGACGCCACGGCCCGTCGGCGCAAGTCGGTGCTGAAGGCACTGTCGCGCCATACCCGCCGCGACAACATCTGCTTCGACGGCCACGCCCGCGTGTCGCACGTCACCGACGCCACCGACTGGCGCGTCGAGTACCCCTTCGTCGTGCTCTACCCCGACACCGAGGACGAGATGGCGCCGCTGGTGCGCGAATGCATCACGCTCGGGCTGACCATCATCCCGCGCGGCGGCGGCACCGGTTATACCGGCGGCGCCGTGCCGCTGGACGCCAACTCGGTGGTGATCAACACCGAGAAGCTGATCGACATCGGCGCGGTCGAGGAGCTGACCCTGCCGAACGCCGACGGCCAGCCGATGGCCACGCCCTACGCCACCATCCGCACCGGCGCCGGCGTCGTCACCGAACGCGTGTCCGAAGCCGCAGGGCTGGCCGGCCGCGTGTTCGCGGTCGATCCGACCTCGGCCAGCGCCTCCTGTGTCGGCGGCAACATCGCCATGAATGCCGGCGGCAAGAAGGCCGTGCTGTGGGGCACCGCGCTCGACAACCTGGCGTGGTGGAAGATGGTCACCCCTGACGGCAACTGGCTGGAAGTCGACCGTCTCGACCACAACTTCGGCAAGATCCACGAGCAGCACACCGCACGCTTCCGCCTGCGCCGCTTCGATGGCCTCACCTACAAGCCGCTGGGCGAGGAAATCCTGTCCATGCCCGGCGCGCATTGCCGCAAGGACGGGCTGGGCAAGGACGTCACCGACAAGTTCCTCGGCGGCATTCCCGGCGTGCAGAAGGAAGGCACGGACGGCCTCATCGTCGCCGCGCGCTGGGTGCTGCACAAGATGCCGCCGGTCACCCGCACGGTGTGCCTGGAGTTCTTCGGCCAGGTGCGCGAGGCGGTACCGGCCATCGTCGAGATCACCGACTACTTCAAGCCGGGCGGCGCCGGCAACAGCGCCGGCGTGCTGCTGGCCGGCCTCGAGCACCTCGACGAGCGCTACGTCAAGGCGGTGGGCTACGCCACCAAGGCCAAGCGCCATGGCCGGCCGAAGATGGTGCTGATCGGCGACATCGTCGGCTTCGACGAAAACGCGGTGATGAGTGCTGCCTCCGAGGTCGTGCGCATGACCAACAGCCGCGGCGCCGAAGGCTTCATCGCCGTCAGCCCCGAGCAGCGCAAGCGCTTCTGGCTGGAGCGCAGCCGCACTGCGGCCATCTCGCGCCACACCAACGCGTTCAAGATCAACGAGGACGTGGTGATCCCGCTGCCGCGCATGGGCGAGTACTGCGACGGCATCGAGCGCATCAACATCGAATTGTCGACGCAGAACAAGATCCAGCTGTGCGACGCCCTGACCGAGTTCCTGAGCGGCGAACTGCCACTCGACGTCAAGGACGCGGAGGTAGATCGCGACACGCTGCTCGCCGACCACCGCGCCCAGGCGCTGGAACAGGTCGCCAAGGTGCGCCGGCGCTGGCAATGGCTGCTCGATAACCTCGACACGCCGCTCGCCGAGGCCGAGCAGCACTTCGCCGCCTACGGCATTGAGGCCGACGAGCTCTCCAACCGCGCTGCCAACCCGACGCTGTTCCACCGTCTGCAGGACTATTCGATCCGCGTGTCGTGGAAGACCGAACTGCGCCCGCTGCTCGAGCAGACCTTCGACGGCGCCCTGTTCGCCCGCATCCTCGCGCGCATCACCGAGATCCACCGCGAGATCCTGCGCGGCCGCGTCTTCGTCGCACTGCACATGCACGCCGGCGACGGCAACGTGCACACCAACCTGCCGGTCAACTCCGACCACTACGAGATGCTGCAGACCGCCAACCGCGCGGTCGACCGCATCATGGCGCTGGCACGCAGCCTGAACGGCGTGATCTCCGGCGAACACGGCATCGGCATCACCAAGCTCGACTACCTCACCGACGAGGAGATGGGCGCGTTCTGGGCCTACAAGGCCAAGGTCGACCCCGAGGGCCGCTTCAACCGCGGCAAGCTGATGCGCAATGGCCCGATCAAGGGCAACCTCGACAACGCCTACACCCCCAGCTTCAACCTGATGGGCCACGAGTCCATCATCATGGAGCAGACCGACGTCGGCGACATCGCCCACGACATCAAGGACTGCCTGCGCTGCGGCAAGTGCAAGCCGGTGTGCTCCACCCACGTGCCGCGCGCCAACCTGCTGTATTCGCCGCGCAACAAGATCCTCAGCACCTCGCTGCTGATCGAAGCCTTCCTCTACGAGGAGCAGACCCGCCGTGGCGTGTCGCTGGCGCACTGGGCAGAGTTCGAGGACGTGGCCGACCATTGCACGATCTGCCACAAGTGCGAGAAACCCTGTCCGGTGGACATCGACTTCGGCGACGTGTCGATCAAGATGCGCAACCTGCTGCGCAAGCAGGGCAAGAAGTCCTTCAACCCGGGCAAGGCCGCGGCAATGGCTTTCCTCACCATCAAGGACCCGGCGACCATCAAGGCGATGCGCGTCGGCATGATGGACTGGGGCTACAAGGCGCAGCGCTGGGCGCACGAGATGGCGAAGAAGTTCGGCCTCATCCAGCCGCAGGTGAAGACGCCGCCGGCCACGCTCGGCAAGGCGCCGATCAAGGCGCAGGTGATCCACTTCATCAACAAGCCGATGCCGGGCAACCTGCCCAAGAAGACCAGCCGCGCGCTTCTGGACATCGAGGACGACAAGGTCATCCCGGTGATCCGCGACCCGCAGAAGGCCAACGGCGATTCGGAAGCAGTGTTCTACTTCCCGGGCTGCGGCTCCGAGCGCCTGTTCAGCCAGGTCGGGCTGGCCACCCAGGCCATGCTCTACCACGTCGGCGCGCAGACCGTGCTGCCGCCGGGCTACCTGTGCTGCGGCTATCCGCAGACCGCCGCCGGCGAGGACGAAAAGGGCCAGAAGATCACCACCGACAACCGCGTGCTCTTCCACCGCGTCGCCAACACGCTGAACTACCTCGACATCAAGACCGTGATCGTGTCCTGCGGCACCTGCATGGACCAGCTGCAGAAGTACGAATTCGAGAAGATCTTCCCCGGCTGCCGCCTGCTCGACATCCACGAGTACCTGATGGAGAAAGGCGTCAGACTCGAGGGCGTGAATGGCGTGAAGTACATGTACCACGAGCCCTGCCACACGCCGATGAAGGTGCATTCGGGCATCAAGGTCGCCAACGAGCTGATGGGCACGCGCGTGGACCTGTCCGATCGCTGCTGCGGCGAGTCGGGCACGCTGGCGGTGGCCCGCCCGGACATCTCCACCCAAGTGCGTTTCCGCAAGCAGGAGGAGATCGAGAAAGGCGCGGCCAAGCTGCGCGAAGGCGACCCGAACGCCAAGGTCAAGATGCTCACGTCCTGCCCGAGCTGCCTGCAGGGCATGCACCGCTACGCCAACGACGCGGGCGGCATCGAGCCCGACTACATCGTGGTGGAGCTGGCGAAGCACCTGCTGGGCGAGAACTGGCTGCCGGACTACGTCAGCAAGGCCAACAGCGGCGGCATCGAACGCGTGCTGCTGTAAGCGGAAGGCAGGCACGATGCGGGCCGGAGCGGCGCAAGCCCTCCGGCCCGCGTCACATCCGGCGCCCGCTGCGAGCGGCGCTCAGTCCTCGGCCGGCTCGTGCGGATGGATGCGCTGCCACAGCTCCGCCATGGCCTCGGCGGCGCCCATGCGCAGGCGATGATCGACGAGGTGACTGACCTCGGTGTCGCCGGGATTGATCTCGACGCTCGGCACGCCCGCGCGCGCAGCCCACACGACCGGCCCCGCGATGTAGGGAAACACGCTGGTCGTACCGATCGACACGACCAGGTCGATACCCCCCTGCAGCACGTGCTCCAGACGCTCGATGGCCCGCGGCGGCAGCGCCTCGCCAAACAGCACGACGTCGGGACGCATGAAGCCCCCGCAGCGCGGACATTCGGGCGGAATCTGCAGACCGGCGTAGTCCGGCACCTTTCGCCCATGCGTGCACTCGTTGCAGCGCAGCCGGTGCACCGTGCCGTGGATCTCGATCAGGTTGCGCGAGCCCGCGTCGGCGTGCAGGCCATCGACGTTCTGCGTCAGCACGCAGACCATCGGTTTCTCCTGCTCGAGCGCGGCGATCAGGCGATGCGCGGCGTTGGGTCGGGCGCCGCGGCAGTTGGCCTCGATTTCGGCAATGTAACGCCAGGCGATGTCGGGGCGCAGCGCCATCATCTCGCCCGACAGCGCCTCCTCGATCGTCAGCCCCTCTGCCGTGAGCCGGTCGTGGTAGAGGCCGCCGATGCCACGATAGGTCGGCAGGCCCGAATCCGCGGAGATGCCCGCACCGGTGATGAACAAGATGCGTCGCGAACGCTCCAGCAGCGACGCCACGCGATCGAGCACCGGATCGCTGATCATCGGCAGCGCCTCTGGCGCGGGTGATGCAAGGACAGGCCCATGCCGCCCTCAGCGACCTTCAGGTACGCTGAGGATCAGATAGCGCTTGCGGTCTTCCTCGAAGCGATCGAGCACCGCGCTGCGCTCTCGCAACTTGGCGTCGATGATGCTGCGCTGGGCAATGATCTCACCGTCAAGGCTGCGGATGTCGTCTTCAAGATCGGCCGGCATGCTGCCCTCGGGGTAGCCCGCCCCCTTCTCGATGAGCTCTTTCTGCTGCACCAGCAGCGCAGTCTCGCGTTCGCGCAGCGTATGGATGGTCCGGTCGAGATCCGCGACTTCGCGGTCGCGGCGGCGGTCGAGATCCTCGACGCTGCGGTAGGTTTCGAGCAGCGCCTCGTCCAGGCGCTGCTGCTTCATGCGCGTCACCTCGTCGAGGCGGCGCTGGCGATCCTCGGCATTGCGGCGGGCGATCTCGTCGGCCGACAGCGGTGCAGGAACGACGCGCCGCACCAGCCCCGAAGGGCTCACCTCGCGGTAGGCACGGCCATAGCAGGCCTCGGGCAGGATGTCTCCGCACACCGGCTGGGCGCCGACATCGCAGCAATAGATCGTGCGCGCGCGCGGCGCCTGGGCGAACGCTGCCTCGGGCGCCCACATCGCCAGCAGCAGCACACCCGACAACGACCAGAGCTCAGCGCGACGCAATCCCATAACGCTCCCGATAGGCCCGCACCGCGTCGAGGTTGGCTGCGAGGTCCGGACTGTCTGCGAGGTAGGCGATCAGGTCTTCCAGGGTGGCGACCGCGATCACCGGAATGCCGTAATTCTCACGCACCTCCTGGACCGCGGACAACTCGCCCTTGCCGCGCTCCATGCGATCGAGCGCAATCACGACGCCGGCCGGGGTCGCGCCCGCCGCACGGATGATCTCGACCGACTCGCGCACCGATGTGCCCGCCGAGATCACGTCGTCGAGGATCAGCACCCGGCCGCGAAGCGGCGCACCGATCAGCGTACCGCCCTCGCCGTGGTCCTTCGCTTCCTTGCGGTTGAAGGCGAACGGCAGGTCGATGCCCTCTTCGGCCATGCGGATCGCCGTGCCGGCGACCAGCGGGATACCCTTGTAGGCCGGCCCGAACAGCATGTCGCAGTCCACGCCCGAAGCCTGGATCGCACGCGCGTAGTAGCCGCACAGCTCGCGGAAGGAAGCGCCGTCATCGAACAGCCCCGCGTTGAAGAAGTAGGGCGAATTGCGCCCCGCCTTGGTGACGAATGCGCCGAAGCGCAGCACACCCTTGCGGCAGGCGAGGGCGATGAAATCCCGGCTAAAATCCACGGCTCTCCGGCTGCAGCGCAGCATTCCTGGAAAACGCCCATGTTACGCATCATCTCCCTCAACCTCAACGGCATCCGCTCGGCCGTCAGCAAGGGGCTGCTGGACTGGCTGCCCGAACAACAGGCCGACATCGTCTGCCTGCAGGAACTGAAGGCGCAGGCCGGCGACCTGAGTGCCGACATGCGCGAGCCCGCCGGCATGAAGGGCTGGTTCCACCACGCCGAGAAGAAGGGCTACAGCGGCGTCGGCATCTACAGCCGGCACACGCCGGACCGCGTGATCGAGGGTCTCGGCATCGCCGACATCGACGCCGAAGGCCGCTTCCTGCAGCTCGACTTCGGACGACTGTCGGTGGTGTCGCTGTACCTGCCGTCCGGCTCCAGCTCCGAGGAGCGCCTGCAGATCAAGTTCGGGTTCATGGAGCGTTTCCTGCCCCACATGGCCGCGCTGTTCGAGAGCGGCCAGGAGGTCGTCGTATGCGGCGACTGGAACATCGCGCACCGCGAGATCGACCTGAAGAACTGGAAATCGAACCAGAAGAACTCCGGCTTCCTCCCCGAGGAACGCGCCTGGCTCAGCCGGCTGTTCGACGAACAGGGCTGGATCGACGTGTATCGCCGCCTGTACCCGGACGCGACCGATGACTGCTACACGTGGTGGTCGAACCGCGGCCAGGCCTGGGCCAAGAACGTCGGCTGGCGTCTCGACTATCAGATCGCCACGCCCGAGATCGCCAGCACGGCGACCGCCGCGGCCGTCTACAAGGCGCAGCGCTTCTCCGATCACGCGCCGCTAACGATCGACTACGACTGGAAGGTGTAGGGCGGCCGCCTCAGCGCCGGGTGGCGACGACAAGCTGGTACAGGCCGCCGAAGCGGGTCTCCTTGTGCCAGTCGAAATCGCGCGCCTCGGTCGCGAGGCTCTCGAGCGGCACGTCCAGCAGCGATTCGGCGAAGGGCTCGAGCCAGCGGAACACCACCGCCATGACCGGCGCCAGCAGATGGCCGCGACGCGGGCGGTGGTAATCGACGAAGACGGCCCGGCCGCCCGGTTTCACTGCGGCGAGCAGATTGGCGACGATGCGGCGGCGCTCCGGCTCGGGCACTTCATGCAGCAGAAAGAAGCAGCATACCCCGTCATAGCGCCCGTCCAGGGGCGTCTCCAGATCGAAGACCTCGGCCCGCGCCTGAGGCATCCCCGCAAGCTTGCGGCGCACGTTGGCAATCTGGATGGGCGCCACATCCCGGACGTCGAGCCGCCCACCGACGCCGACACGGCGCGCCAGCATCGGCGACAGCGCGCCATACACGCACGCTGCCTGCAGCACACTCTCGCCCGGCGCAAACCGGTCGACCGCCCAGCGCATCAGCCGTCCCGCGTTGCCCCACAGGATCGCCGAGACGACGGGCATGCGGTCGAGCCAGGGCATCGTCCGCGGATTCAGGTACGCCCAGGCGTAGGTGCGGGACAGGTAGTCGGGCAGGAAGGCGGCAGACGGAGCGGTCGTTTCGTTGGGTGTCGTCATCGAGATCAGGGCGTGCGTTCGTCGGCCCGACACACCTTGCCGCAGCCGCTTGCCTGCGGACGGCATTGATGACCTCCGGGTTCTACCGACTATACCGGGATTGCCTGACGGAAAATCACGCGCCCCTCGATCCTGTTCCCTGGGCTCGCACCGTGCGGCCTTGCGTCCCGCGAAGCCCGCTCCAGGCCGCGCCTTGTTACCGATCGTCGATTGCCTTCGGGAACACAGGGGGTTAGCCTTGTGTCAGTAGAGCAGTTGTCCATTTGTCATGACGGAAGAAGGAGACTCATCATGAGCACGACCACCACCCCTCCCAAGGACAAGCTCGTTGGCGACCTCAAGGCCATCATCGCCGACGCCGAGGAACTGCTGAAACTGACTGCCGGCCAGACGGGCGAGAAACTGGGCGATGTCCGCGGTCGCATGGGCGAGCGCCTCGCCGCAGCCAAGGAACGCATCTCGGAAGCGGAAGCTGCGATTATCGACTCGGGCAAGAAGGCCGCGCGCGCCACCGACGACTACGTGCATGAACATCCGTGGCAGTCGCTGGGCGTCGCTGCCGGCGTCGCCTTCCTGCTCGGCCTGCTCGCCGGCCGTCGCTGATCCCGTAGATGGCTGCCGAACCGAAGTCGCGTCTGGCCGACAGTCTGCACGGCATCGTCGATGCCGGCCTGCAGACGGTGCAGACGCGGCTGGAGTTGCTGGCGCTCGAGCTTCAGGAAGAGAAGCTGCGCCTGTCCGGACTCGCGATCAACATCGTGCTGTGCGGGCTGCTGCTGGGCTTCGGCCTGGTCTTCCTGATGGTGTTCCTCACTGTGCTGTTCTGGGAGGAACATCGCCTGCTTGCGCTCGGCATCTCGACCGCGGTGTGTCTGGTCGGCGGCCTGCTCGCGGGCAGCAATGCGGCGCGCGAGTTCAAGCGCGGCAGTCGCCTGTTCGCCGCCAGTCTTGCCGAACTCGCGCGCGACCGCGACGCACTGAAACCGCGTGACTGAGCGCCACTGACCGGCCCGTCATGAACCCTCGCCTCGTCGAGATCGCCCTGCGCAAGCAGCGCCTTCAGCTTCGCGCCGAAGCGCAGCGCGACGACATGGTCCATCGCCTGAGGGGCATCGATGCGACCCTCGATCGCCTCGACGCCGCGCGCGAGCACCTCGCCTGGGCAAAGGAAAAGGCGCCGCTGCTGTCGATCGGCGTGCTGACCGTGCTCGCGCTCAAACCCCGCCTCACCCTGCGCCTGGCCAGGCGCGCCTGGGTCGGCTGGCTGCTGCTGCGCCAGGCGCGGGGCCGCCCGCTGGCGGCGCTGCTG
>NZ_AMXC01000010.1:0-140703 GCF_000310165.2 Thauera sp. 63 | reverse complement strand
GCCCCCTCCCCCCCCCCCGCGGGCGCGGGGGGGAGCCGATGAGGACGCCGGCCCCCGCGGTCCCGGCTGGCGAGCCGACGCCGGACCTGCGGCACGCGGCAAGGGCCCCGCGCGCGTGCCCCGAGGCGCAGGCACGGCCGGCGGCACGACCTCGCGCCACTCACCCGGCTGCAGGCCGTCCAGCTTCCAGGGGCCGATCGCCACGCGCACGAGCCGCAGGGTCGGGAAGCCGATCTTCGCGGTCATGCGTCGCACCTGCCGGTTCTTGCCCTCGCGCAGCACGATCTCCAGCCACGCGGTCGGCACCGTCTTGCGAAAGCGCACCGGCGGATCGCGCGGCCACAGCCAGTCGGGCGCATCGACGCGTCGAGCCGCGCAAGGCTGAGTGTGGAAGTCACCCAGATCCAGCCCGGCCCGCAACTGCGCCAGCGCCCCCTCGTCCGGCTCGCCCTCGACCTGCACCAGATACGTCTTCGGTTGCTTGTGACGCGGATCGGCGATGTGGTGCTGCAAGGCCCCGTCATCGGTAAGCAGCAGCAGGCCCTCGCTGTCGGTATCGAGTCGGCCCGCGGCATACACGCCGGGCACAGGCACATGGTCCTTGAGCGTAGCGCGGCCGGCCTCGTCGGTGAACTGGCACAGCACGCCGAAGGGCTTGTTGAGGAGGATGAGACGGGACATGGAGCGGGATGATAGTCCTGCGGCATCGCAAGCGCGGACCGGCAGGCCCAGGATCGGCATCCGGAATGAGAAAAGCCCTGAGCGATCAGGGCTTCCCGGAAATATCTGGCGGAGGCGGTGAGATTCGAACTCACGAGGGGCGTTAACCCCTGACGGTTTTCAAGACCGTTGCATTCAACCGCTCTGCCACGCCTCCGTAAGGGCGCGGATTATAGCATCGACTCGGCGCGCATCGCCCCGCTGCAATCTCAGCCCCGTTCGAATAGGGCCACCGACTCGACATGAGAGGTCTGCGGGAACATGTTGGCGATGCCCGCGCCGCGCAGCACATAGCCCTTCTCGTGCACCAGCACGGCAGCGTCGCGCGCGAGCGTGGCCGGATTGCACGACACATAGACGATGCGCGGAGGCTGCTGCTGCGCGCTGATCGCCTTCACCACGGCGATCGCACCCTCGCGCGGCGGGTCGATGAGCAGTTTGTCCAGCGGGCCGAGCGCGGCGAGGCTGTCCTCTGTCGTTTCGAACAGGTTGGCGGCATGGAACTCGCAGCGACCGGCGAGCCCGTTGCTGTCGGCGTTCGCCAAGGCGCGCGCGACCAGGGCCTCGCTGCCTTCGACGCCGACCATGGTCGCCCCTCGCCGTGCGATCGGCAGGCTGAAGTTGCCGAGTCCGCAGAACAGGTCGGCGATGCGCTCACCGGGTTGCGGATCGAGGAGTTGCATCGCGCGGCGGATCAACAGGCGGTTGATGTGGACGTTGACCTGCGTGAAGTCGGTCGGGCGGAAGTCCATCGCGACGTCGAACTCCGGCAGCGTGTACGCCAGCCCGGGACCCTCCGCAGGATGGAGCAGCGCGGCCGTCTCCGGGCCGCCGGGCTGGGCCCAGGCCTGGATGTCATGACGCTCGGCGAAGGCCGCGAGCATCTGCCGATCCTTGCCGCTGAAGGGCAGCAGGTGGCGGAAGACGAAGGCCGTCGCCGTGTCGCTCACCGCGATCTCGATCTGCGGCACGCGGTCGGCAATCGACAAACCGGCGATCAGCGCATGGAGTTCCGGCACCATGGTCGAGATCTGCGGCGGCAAGACCGGACACACCTGCATGTCGGCGATGTAGCTGGAACGCTTCTGATGGAAGCCGATCAGCACCCCGCCCTTGCTCGGCACCACGCGCACGCTCAGGCGCGCGCGATAGCGATACCCCCAGGACGGCCCGTGGATGGCCGGGTAGATGACCTGCGGCTCGACCTTGCCGATGTGCCACAGCGCATCTTCCAGGATGCGCTGCTTGGCGGCCGCCTGCGCCACCGGATCGAGATGCTGCATCGAACAGCCGCCGCAGGTGCCGAAATGCGGGCAGCGTGGCGCCACACGCTGTGCGCTCGCCTTGAGCACGCGCGCGACCTCGGCCTGTGCGTAGCGCGGACGATCGCGCAACACCGTGTATTCCACCCTCTCGCCGGGCAGTGCCCCCTCGATGAAAACGGCCTTGCCGTCGACGTGGCTGATGCCGCGACCTTCGTGGTCCAGCGATTCGATGACTGCTACGGACATGGAAATCCCGGTGGAAAAAGTCGCGCGATTCTACCGCGTTCGCTAAGCCGCCCGCGCCAGCGCCTATAATCCGCACCATGAATCTGCCCACGCTCGAAACCCTGCTCGGCGGCCTGTCGGCGCGCGAGTTCCTTGCCGAATACTGGCAAAAGAAACCCCTGCTGATCCGTCAGGCCGTACCCGGCTTCACCGGCGTCCTCAGCAAGGACGAACTGTTCGACCTCGCCTGCGATCCCGACGTCGAGTCGCGCTACATCCGCCTGCCCGCCGACGGACTGGAGGGTGACTGGACGCTGGAGCACGGCCCGCAGAGCCGCGGTCGCCTGCGCGGCAAGAAACAACCCTGGACCGTGCTGGTGCAGGGCTTGAACCTGTGGGTGCCCGATGGCGACCGCCTGCTGCACCGCTTCGACTTCATTCCGCAGGCACGGCTCGACGACCTGATGGTGAGTTACGCGGTCGACGGCGGCGGCGTCGGCCCCCACTTCGACAATTACGACGTCTTCCTGTTGCAGGGCATGGGCAAGCGTCGCTGGCAGATCTCCGACCAGGCCGACCGCAGCCTGGTCGAAGGCGCGCCGCTGCGCATCCTGAAGAACTTCCAGCCGGCAGAGGACTGGGTGCTGGAGCCGGGCGACATGCTCTACCTGCCGCCGCACTGGGCGCACAACGGCGTTGCGATCGGCGAGTGCACCACCTACTCCATCGGTTTTCGCTCGCCCACCGCCCAGGAGATCGGCTCCGAGTTCCTCGGCTGGCTGCAGGAAAGGATCTGTCTCGAAGGGCTGTATGCCGACCCCGATCTTGCATTGCAGCAAAACTCGGCCGAGATCAGCAGCCGAATGGTCGACCAGATCGAGCGCATGCTCGCCGGTATCCGCTGGAGCCGCACGGACGTCGAGGCCTTCGTCGGCGCCTATCTCACGGAACCGAAGTCGCACGTCTTCTTCGATCCCCCTGAAGAGCCGCTCAGCCGCAAGCGCTTCGACACGGCCCTGCGCGCCCGCGGCTTCGCACTCGACCCGCGCAGCCTGCTGCTGTTCTCCGCTGCAGGCTTCCACCTGAACGGGGAGCCCCTCGAGATCGATGCCGCGCTCCGCGACGCCCTCGCCACCCTCGCGCATCGCCGCGCCCTGCCGGCCGACGCCTTCGCTGACGCGCCCGCCGGACTCACCGCGCTGCTCTACGACTGGTACGAGAACGGCTTCGGCGCCCCTGCTGCCGCCTGACCCGGAAAGAAACGCTAACATTTTGCAGCGCACCATCCACCTGGAAGTGCGACGGCCTGCTGCTAGACTTTGATGGCTTCAAGGTCGCATTGCAGTCCCCTGCCGACGATCGCTCGACGCATCGCGGCATGTCATCTCGAATAAGGAATAAACACATGAAACACTCCCTTCTCGTCGCCGCCCTCGTTGCCATCGCCGTGTCCGCCTGCGGCAAGCAGGAACAACCCGCGCCGACCGCCGCGCCCGCACCGACCGTGCAGGAGCAGGCCAAGGAAGCTGCACAGCAGGCCGTCGAAGCTGCGAAGGAAGGCGCTGAAGCCGCCAAGGAAGGCACCGCTGCCGCAGTCGAGGCCACCAAGGAAGGTGCGGCGGAAGCCGTCGAGGCCGCCAAGGACACCACTGCTGCCGTGGTCGAAGCCGCCAAGGAAGGCGCCGAGGCCGTCAAGGAGGGTGCAGCGGACGCAGTCGATGCAGCCAAGGCTGCCGCCGACGCCGCCGTTGGCGCTGCCAAGGAAGAGTCGAAAAAGTAAGACGGCGTATCAGGCACAAGAAAGCCGGCTCCAAGCCGGCTTTTTTTTGTTCGCTCAAGGGTGCCGCCCTTGGGGCGGCACACGAGGCAAGTTGTTTCAGCGCAATTCGTTCTGCAGCAGGCCCAGCATGCGCTTGGCCGTCTCGGAGTTGTCCGCACCGCCCTCCCGGGTCATCACGGTTACGCGCGAACTGTCGCCCTGCCCCTGCACGCGCAGGCGGTATTCGCTGCCACCGAGTGCAGGCTTGTCATCGCTGCGCCAGAAGGCGAGGCCCGACAGGAAGCCCTTCTTGGGGCTCTTGTTGTCGGCGTCCGGATCGACGTAGCGCACGTAGTACAGGCCCTGTGCGCGGTCGCGGTCCTCGACCGTGAAACCGATCCGGTCGAGCGCCAAGCCGACGCGGCGCCAGGCGCGATCGAACGGCTCTTCCATGTTCAGGCTCACCAGACCATCGCTGCCGGCGGCAATGCGCGCACGCTCCTCGGTGGGCGCCTGCGTCAGCGCCGCTTCGGCACGCGCTTCCTCGGCTCCCAGGCGGACCATCAGGCGACGCAGCATTTCGGCTTCGAGTTCAGGATCGGCCGGACGCGGCTGCCAGATCGTGGAATCCTTGGCTTCGGTGGGGTAGATCTCCATCATGCCGCGGTGGCTGATGTAGATCTCGACCGTGCCGGCGTCCTTGCCCTGCTCGAGGCGAGTACGGAACTTGTCACGCTCGGGCGTCGAGAACAGGCCGTCGAGCACCTTGCCGAGCGTCGCGCGAACAAAGTCCTGCGGGATCTTTGCGCGATCCTCGGCCCAGTCGGTTTCCATGACGCCGATTTCGGGGCTCTCGATGTTGAGGATGAAGCCCAGTTCAAGCCAGAAGTCCTTGATCTGCGGCCAGAGTTCCTCGGGCGTTCCGCCAACGACCAGCCACCGCTGGGTGCCAGCGCGTTCGATGCGCATCTTGTCCGGCGTTGCCAGAACGTCCGGGCCGCTGGACGCCGCAGGCTGGGCGGCACGATCGGCCGAGTACGCCGAATAGGTCGCCACGCCGCGCGGCGAGACGTCGGGCACTGCAAAGCGGTCGTCGCGCGTGGGCGCCGTCAGGTCGGGCGGAATCTCGAGCGGCTGCTGCATCTGGCGCGCGCTCTTGTAGTCGATGCGCTTGGATTCGAGCAGCGAGCTCGAGCAACCGGCGAGCATCACCGACAGTGCGATAAGGGAAACGGAAGTGCGCATGGAGCGATTCATGAAGTTCCTGCAATCAGAGATTCGGATCAGACCTTGATGCCGGCCTTGCGCATGGCCTTCAGCACACGCTCGTGGCAGGAATCGGAGAGTTGCGTCAGCGGCAGGCGGATGCCGTCGCCGATGAGGCCCATGCGGGCCACGGCCCACTTGACCGGGATGGGGTTGGCTTCGCAGAAGAGATCGCGGTGCAGGCCTGTCAGTGCGGCGTTGGTCTCGCGCAGCCTGCGCATGTCGCCTGCGGCGGCTGCGGCGCACAGCTCGCGCATCGCACGCGGCGCGACGTTGGCCGTCACCGAGATCACGCCATGGCCGCCCAGCATCAGGAACGCGGCCGATGACATGTCGTCGCCGCTGTACAGCACAAAGCCCGCGGGCGCACGCTCGATCAGGTCGCATGCGCGATCCAGGTTGCCGGTGGCGTCCTTGAGGCCGACGATGTTCGGCACGTCGGCCAGGCGCAGCACGGTGTCGTTGGACAGGTCGGCGACGGTGCGGCCCGGCACGTTGTAGAGGATCAGCGGCAGTTCGACCGACTCGGCGATGGTGCGGTAGTGCCGGTACAGCCCTTCCTGGGTCGGACGGTTGTAGTACGGCACGACCGACAGGTGCGCCGCTGCGCCGGCCTGCTTCGCGAAGCGTGCGAGCTCGACAGCCTCGGCCGTCGAGTTGGCACCCGTGCCCGCGATCACGGGCACACGACCCGCAGCATGCTCGACCGTGGCGCGAATGAGTTCGCAGTGCTCATCGACATCGACCGTTGGCGACTCGCCCGTGGTGCCGACGATGACGATGCCATCGGTGCCCTCGGCGATGTGCCAGTCGATGAGATTGCGCAGACGGGGAAAGTCGAGACTCCCGTCGTCGAGCATTGGCGTGACGATTGCGACAAGCGATCCGGTAATCATGGCGTTGGGCAGGACAATAAAAATCGGATTCTAACCGATCGCCACCGCACGGCTAGCGCGGCACGCAATTTCACGCGCGCACGCCGGCCATGAGGCTGTATCCGGATGCGACAAGGTCAGAGGTCGGCCAGCGCCTTGATGTGCGCAACCACCGAACGGGCGAGCGAGGACAGCGAATACCCGCCCTCGAGTACCGAAACGATGCGCTTGTGACCACAGTCAGCCGCAACCGCCTTGATCTGGTTCGTGGCCCACACGTAGTCCGCCTCGAGCAGCCCGAGCGAACCCATGTCGTCTTCGTAATGGGCGTCGAAACCGGCCGAGATGAAGATCATCTGCGGGTTGTGGCTGCGTAGCGCCGGCACCACGACGTCGCCGAACACCTGGCGGAAGCCCTCGCCGCGCGTTCCCGCGGGCAGGGGCACGTTGCACATGTGGGCAGGCGGATTGTCGGCACCGCTGTAAGGGTAGAACGGGTGCTGGAAGATGCCGACCATCGTCACGCGCGGGTCGTTGCGGAAGATGTCCTCAGTGCCATTTCCATGGTGGACGTCGAAGTCCACGATGGCGACGCGCTCGAGTCCATGCACGTCGACAGCGTGGCGCGCCGCGATGGCGACGTTGTTCATGAAGCAAAAACCCATCGCCTTCGCCGTCTCGGCATGATGACCAGGCGGACGCACCGCGCAGAACGCGTTCTCGATCTCGCCCGACATCACCAGGTCCGTTGCCATCACGCCCGCACCGGCCGACCGCAGGGCCGCTTTCATGGTGCCGGGACTCATCGCCGTGTCGGGATCGAGGTGGCGGATGCCGTGCTCGGGCACGCTGCTGAGCAGTTCGTCGAAATACGAATCCGGATGGACGCGGGTGATCTGTTCGCGCGTCGCGACAGGTGCATCGTAGAAGGAGATGTACATGTCGAGCCCGGCGGCGATCAGGCGGTCATTGATCGCGGCGAGACGATCAGGGCATTCGGGGTGCATCGACCCCATGTCATGCAGCCAGCACTCGCGATGCGTAATGAATGCCGTAGTCGTCATACTCCTCCCTCTCCTGTATGGAACATTCGAAGCGACCACCCCTCTATCGGGAGCAGACGTTTTCTTTGCCACAGGGCACCAAACCCACGCGGCGACAGCGTCTTTGTCACCTATTATCACCGCTTCCCGCTCAATTTCACAGTACGCCCGACGATGCCAAATCACCACGCAATCCGCCTGCTCGAGGCCGCCAGCCAGCTCATTCTGGGCAAGGAACGCGAGCTGCGCCTTGCGGTCGCCTGCCTCGTCGCGCGCGGCCATCTGCTGATCGAGGACGTGCCCGGCGTGGGCAAGACGACCCTTGCCCACACGCTTGCGCGGCTGACGGGGCTGCAGTTCCAGCGCATCCAGTTCACCAGCGACCTCCTGCCAGCCGACATCGTCGGCGTGTCGGTCTTCGACCGCGAGACCAGCGCGTTCCGCTTCCATCCGGGACCGGTCTTCTCGCAGCTCATCCTCGCCGACGAGATCAACCGCGCAACGCCGAAAACCCAGAGCGCCCTGCTCGAGGCGATGGAAGAGCGGCAGGTCACCGCAGACGGGCGCACGTTTCCGCTGCACGACCCGTTCTTTGTGATCGCCACCCAGAACCCGGCGAACCAGATCGGCACCTTCCCGCTCCCCGAGAGCCAGCTCGACCGTTTCCTGCTGCGCATCCGGCTCGGCTACCCCGACGCGCTCGCCGAACGCGCCCTGCTGATGGGCGCGGACCGACGCGAACTGCTCGAGGCCCGTCCGCCGGTCATCACCCCCGCCGATCTGCTCGACATGCAGCGCACCGCCCAGCGTCTTCACGTCGCCGACCCCCTGATCGATTACGTGCAGGCATTGCTCAGCGCGACCCGGCACCACCCCGAGATCGAAACCGGACTCAGCCCGCGCGCCGGGCTGGGCCTGCTCTCGGCCGCCCGGGCCTGGGCCCTTATCGATGGACGCGACCACGTGATCCCGGAGGATGTGCAGACCCTGTTCCCGCACGTCGCCGCCCACAGGCTGCACCTTGCGGGCGACGGCCGCCCCGTGCCGGCCGCGACGCTGGCCAGCCTGATGCAATCGGTTCCGGTACGTTGAAGGCGGCGGGCTTCCCGATGGCCACGTCCGCTTCGACGGCCCCGTTCGACGCGCCCCGATCCGGAATGCGCGGGCAGCTGGACCGCTGGCTGTTCCGCCTGGGCGCTCCCGAGCGCGGCCCGATCGAGCTCGTCCAGCGCCGCATCTACGTGCTCCCGTCGCGCGCGGGCCTCGTCTTCGCGGTGGCGCTGGTCGTGATGCTGCTGGCCTCGATCAACTATGGCCTCAGCCTCGGCTACGGCCTGGTGTTCCTGCTGTCCGGAGCGGGAATCGCAAGCATCCTCCACGCCTATCGCAACCTGCTCGGCCTGCGCTTGCGGCCAGGTCGCTGCGAGCCGGTGTTCTGCGGCGAGACGGCGAGCTTCCTGCTCGTGGTTGAAAACGCGCGTGCGACGCGGCGCCCGGCCTTGTGTCTGCGTCTCGGCAAGCAGCGCACCGCGTTCGAACTCGCGCCGGGGGAAACGCGCGAAGTGCCCGTGCTCGCCCCGACCCACCGCCGCGGGCTGACACAACCGGGGAGGATGGTGCTGGAGACATGCTGGCCACTCGGCCTCATCCGCGCCTGGACAGTGTTCGTGCCGGACATGCCCTGTGTCGTCTATCCGGCCCCCGAGGGCGCACCACCACCCTTGCCACCGGAAGGCGAGGCGGAGGGCCGTGGGCGAGCCGCCAGCCGTCCCGGCGACGATGACTTTGCAGGCCTGCGTGCGCACCAGCGCGCAGACTCCCCACGCCACGTCGCCTGGAAGGTCCTCGCGCGCGGCGGTCCCCTGCTGACGAAGCAGTTCTCGGGTGAAGCCGGCGGTGACCTGAGTCTCGACTGGGCACAGCTGCCCGCACATCTCGATACCGAAGCGCGCCTGTCACGCCTGACGGCCTGGCTGCTGGCCGCCGAGCGGTCGGGACGGCGATATGCACTGCGTCTGCCAAGGGTGGCGTGTGCCGCGGGGCACGGCCACGAGCACCTGCATCGCTGCCTGCGCGAACTCGCACTGCATGGGGCCGGGCAACCGGAGAACGCCCGATGAGAGGCTTGTCATGGCCGGTCCGCCAGCGCCGGGCGACACCCTCGGTGACGACCCTGACGCGCCAGCAGTGCGCCTGGCTGCTGGCCGCCGCGGCACTGAGTCTCGCACCGCACGTGAGCTGGCTGCCGGCCTGGATCATGGGGTTCGGCTTCGCACTGCTCGGCTGGCGCAGCCTGCTGCTGTGGCGCGGGAGCGCACCGCCACCGCGCCTGGTGCTGCTCGCTCTGGCGATCGCGGCTGCGATCGGCGTACGCGCCGAGTTCGACCACTTCTTCGGCAAGGACCCGGGCGTCGCACTGCTGGCGCTGCTGCTCGGACTGAAGCTGCTCGAGGTACGCGTGACCCGCGACGCACTCGCAGCGGTGTTGCTGTGCTTCTTCCTGCAACTGTCGCTGTTCTTCGAGGACCAGTCGATCCCGGTCGCCGGGCTCGCCCTGGCCGCCACGCTGAGCGGCCTCGCTGCGATGGCGTCGCTGTCCGACGCAAACGGGCGCGCTCGCGAACAGTTGCGCACCGGAACCCTGCTCGTGGCTCAGGGTGCGCCGTTCATGGTGCTGCTGTTCATGCTGTTCCCGCGCGTCGACGGTCCGTTGTGGGGTCTTCCGGCCGACGCCTTCAGCGGCCGCACCGGATTGTCGGACACGATGAGCCCGGGTTCGATCAGCGCGCTGGGCGAATCCAGCGAGATCGTGTTCCGCGCCGACTTCGACGGCCCGCCGCCACGCCCGGACCAGCGCTACTGGCGCGGGCCGGTGCTGACCGACTTCGACGGCCGGACCTGGCGACCACGCGCATTTGCCGAGGGTGCTGCCCCGTTCTACACGGTCGACGGTCCGCGCCTGAACTACACGCTGACGCTGGAGCCGCACAACCGCCGCTGGCTGCTCGCGCTCGACGTCCCGGCGGCGGGGGCGGATGCGCGACTGTTCACCAGCGACTTCCAGCTTCTCGCGCGCCAGCCCGTGCAGTCGCGCATCCGCGTGGAACTCGCATCCCACCCCGAGAGCCTCATCGGCCTGACCGAAAGCGACGCGGTGCTTGCCGCCGCACGCCGCCTGCCGGCCGCGTTCAATCCCCGCACGCTGGCACTCGCGGACGAACTCGCCGCCGGCGCGGAATCGCATGAGGCGATCCTTCGGCGCGTCATCACCCATCTCCGCCAGTCCGAGCTGATCTACACGCTGCGCCCGCCCCTGCTCGGCAGCGACAGCGTCGACGAGTTCCTGTTCGACACCCGTCGTGGCTTCTGCGAACACTTTGCCGGCGCTTTCACCGTGCTGATGCGGGCCGCGGGCGTACCCGCACGGGTCGTGACCGGCTACCAGGGCGGTGAGATCAATCCGATCGATGGCAACCTGGTCGTGCGCCAGTCCCATGCCCACGCCTGGAGCGAGGTCTGGCTTGAAGGGCGCGGCTGGGTGCGTGTCGACCCCACGGCGCTGTCCGCGCCCCGCCGCATCGACGACGGTCTTGCTGCCGCCCTGCCCGAAGGCGAAGCCCTGCCGATCATGATGCATCCGCGGATGGAATGGCTGCGCGGCCTTCGCCTGCGCTGGGAGGCCGTATCGAACGCATGGAACCAGCGCGTTCTTGGCTACAATCCGCAGAGACAGAAGGAACTCCTCGCACGCCTCGGACTCGACCAGGGGTCATCGTGGATGCTCGGCGGTGCGATTGCCGGCACTGGCGCCCTGCTCTTCGGGCTGCTCCTGTGGTGGACCACCCGCAAGCGCCGGCCAGCCGATCCGCTCGAACGCGTGTGGATGCGTTTTTGCACCGCTCTCGCCCGGCACGGCATTGCCCGCCAAGCTTGGGAAGGGCCGCATCAGTTCGGCACGCGCATCGCCTCGGAAACCTCGATGCCATCCGCAACGCGTGAGGCCATCCGTGCCGTCTGCGAGGATTATGCCCGGCTGCGCTATGGGCCGAAATGCAGCGCCGACGACATGCGCGCACTGCGCACCCGAATCAACGCCATCAGATTGCCATGAACCCGTTTCGACACCTCTCCCGCCTCTCCGTCCCGCCACTCCGCTGGCGGCACCTATTCGCCGGGGCCGGCCTTGCCGTACTGATGCACGTGCCTCCGGCTGCGGCCTCCTTCGCCGAGCGCGAAGACACGCAAGCCTTCATCCAGGATGTCGCGTCACGTCACGGCTTCGATCCGGCGGAACTGCAGAGCGCACTGGCACGCGCCACGCGCGAGCCTGCGGTGATCCGGCTGATCACACCGCCCAGCCGCAAGGGCGCGCGCTCGTGGCAGAACTACCGTGCGCGCTTCCTCGACCGTACCCGCATCGAAGGTGGCCTGGCCTTCTGGCAGGAGCACGCGGTCGACCTCGAGCGCGCGGAGCGCCAGTTCGGCGTACCCGCCGAAGTCATCGTCGCGATCATCGGCGTCGAAACGGTCTATGGGCGCCACACCGGCAACTTCGAGACGCTGTCCGCGCTGGCCACGCTCGCGTTCGACTATCCGCCGCGTGCCGACCTGTTCCGCCGCGAACTCGAATCGCTGTTCCTGCTTGCGCGCGAACAGGGGCGCGACCCCGCAAGCTACAGCGGCTCCTTTGCCGGCGCGGTCGGCTTCCCTCAGTTCCTGCCCAGCAGCATCCGCGCCTATGCGGTGGACTTCGACGGCAACGGCCAGATCGATTTCGAGAGCGATGCGATCGACGCGATCGGCAGCGTCGCGAACTACCTCCATGTCCACGGCTGGCAACCGGAGGCGCCGGTTGCCGAACGCGCACGGGTGTCGCCCGCCTCGGATGCGGCCGGCCTCGTCGCCGCAGGCATCGAGCCCTCGCTCGACCCCGAGCCACTGGCATCTGCCGGCGTCACGACGCTGGGCGGAACCCCGGCTGCGCAACGAGCCACCTTGGTCGACCTCGAGACGCCGGGCGCCGAGACCGAGTACTGGCTCGGCTACCGCAACTTCTATGTCATCACCCGCTACAACCGCAGCAGCTTCTACGCAATGTCGGTCTTCGAGCTGGCCGAAACGCTGCGCCAGCGCCGTCTGGTCGCCAGCCTCCGAACCCCGGCAGCGCAGAGCGCGACCACCGATTGAAGCTGCGGCAGGGCACGGCGCACTCATCGCAACCCCATCCGGACACCGCAACGATGATCGACTCGAGCCCACCCGCCGCTTCTCGCCTCCAGCCTGCCGTACTTTCGCTCGCCGACATCGGCCACGCGCTCGCCTCGGGGTGGCGCCAGTTCGCCGCGGCGCCGCTGCTCAGCATGGGCTTTGCCAGCGTTTTCGTCGCGCTCGGCGCCATCCTCTTCGCCCTTGTCGAGACCTTGGCGATCGCGCCGATCAGCCTGTCCTTCTCCGCCGGCTTCATGCTGGTCGGCCCGGCGCTGCTCGCCGGTTTCTTCGCCGTGTCCGACCGGGTGCGGGATGGGCAGAAACCAGCGATCGCGGACATCGGCCAAGGGTTCCGGAAGCTGCCGCGCGGCGGATGGGTGGTTTCTTTCGTCTGTGCCCTGCTGTTCCTGATCTGGATCACCGATGCCGGAACGCTCTACGGGTTCATGATCGGCCGCGAGCCGACCGCCTTCGCCCGCCTGCTGCAGGCCGAGGAGTCGGTCCAGCGCTTCCTGTTCTACAGTTCGCTGATGGGCGCGGTGCTGGCCTTCATCATCTTCACCGTGTCGGCATTCTCGATTCCGCTCATCTACGACGGTCGCGCCGACCTGGTGTCGGGTGTCGTCGCCAGCGTACGGGCGGTTTTCGGACGCTTTCCGGTCGTCATGGCATGGGCCTGCCTGCTGGCGTTCGTGATCATCCTCAGCGCGGTACTGCTGCCGCTGATGGTGGTCTCCCTGCCAGTGATGGCCTACGCCAGTCGAGCGCTCTACTTCCGCGTCTTCCCGCCCCACTGAGCGGACCGGGACTCAGAGCAGCGCGTCGCGCGGTATGCCGTTGCGCTTCAGGATGCGGCGCAGCTGCCCCAGCGCCTCCAGCTGAATCTGCCGCACACGCTCACGGGTAAGCTCGAGCCGCAAGGCCAGTTCCTCGAGCGTCAGCAGTTCGCACTCATCGATGCCGTAGCGGTGCCGGATCACGAGGCGCTGCTTGTCATTGAGCATCTTGATCCATTCACGCACCAGCCCTTCGACTTCGGAGGAATGAATCTGCAGTTCGGGCGTCTCCGCGCGATCATCGGCCAACGACTCCCCGATCGACAGGCTTGGGTCGATGTCGAGCGGCGCATCGAGCGAGGCCGTGTGCTCGCTCAACATCAGGATGTCGCGAACTTCGTCGACCGTCTTGTCCAGCCGCTGCGCGATGGCTTCCAGCGAGGACTCGCCGTTCGAAGCCGCTTCGATGTTGCGCTGAGCGCGCAGCACCTGATTGAGCTCCTTCACCACATGCACCGGCAGGCGGATCGTGCGCGACTGGTTCATGATCGCGCGTTCGATGTTCTGGCGTATCCACCAGGTCGCATAGGTCGAGAAGCGGAATCCGCGTTCGGGATCGAACTTCTCCAGTGCATGCATGAGGCCGAGATTGCCCTCCTCGACGAGGTCGAGCAGGGGGATACCGCGATTCAGGTAATGCTTGGCGATGTTGACGACGAGGCGAAGGTTGCGCTCGATCATCGTCTGTCGGGCGGCGAAATCACCCTCGCGGACGAGCCTCGACAGCCGGAGTTCCTCATCTGCAGTCAGGAGCGGATTGGCCCCGATCTCGTTGAGATAGAGCTGCGTGACGTCACTGAAGAAGTCGTTCTCGACGGCCGGCACCGGCACCGACGCGAACACCTCCACTTCGGGGGGAAGATCCGGCTCATGACTTTCCAGTTCATCAAGGCTCACCGGCTCTTCCATGCGTCCCCCTTCAGCGTGCTGGCAGGTACTTCATCGGATCGACTGCCTTGCCCTGTTTGCGGATCTCGAAGTGCAGCTTCGGGCGGTCGGCTTCCGAACTGCCCAGTTCGGCGATCTTCTGCCCCTGGGTCACCTGATCGTCTTCTTTTACCAGAAGTTTGTCGTTGTGCGCGTAGACCGAGTTGTACTCCTGGTTGTGCTTGATGACAACCAGCTTGCCGTAACCCCGCAGTCCGCTGCCAGCATAAACCACCTTGCCAGCCGCAGCTGCCAGTACCGGATCTCCCACGTTGCCGGCAATATCGACCCCCTTGTTCGACGCCTCATTGTATCCCGCGATCAGACGTCCCCCGGCAGGCCACTGCCATTCGCCCGAACCGGTCGCCTTGGGCACATCAGGCGTTGCGACCGCAGCCGGCGGTGCCGTGGGCTGTGGCGCCGCGCTCGGCGACGCCTTCGACCAAGCCTCATCCGAATACGGCTGACGGCCACCGACAGGCCCCTGCTTCAGCGGCGCTGCCGCAGGCGCCTCAGCGCCTGGCGCAGGAATCGGCGTCGCCACGGCCCCGTCCCCGATGGGGATTGCCGTCGCAACGGCTGTGCCATCGACGCCCGGCGGCGCAACGCGCAAGGCCTGTCCCACCGTGATCTGGTTCGGGTCGGAAATGTTGTTCCATCCCACCAGGTCGGGCAGCGTCACGCCATACTGTCGCGCGATGCCGAGCAAGGTCTCGCCCGGGCGCACCGTATGGACGCCAGGCTGCTCCGCCGGCACGGCGGAGGCTGCAGGCGGCACGCCGCTGCCGTCACGCACCGGCGCGGAAACCGTGGACGCGCAACCAGCAAGAAGGGTAATCACCAGCGCCGCCGGGATCGAGAAGATACGAGTCTGCATCCGAATTGGGTATCTCATTCAGTACCTGCGAGAAGCGGAACGAAACGTACGGTCTCGCACCAGCTTTCCCGGAAAACATTGCCTTGTCGTTCGACCAGCAGCAGTCGCTGGTCCGCCCCGCCGACCGGCACGATCAACCTGCCGCCCGGAGCAAGTTGAGCCTTCAGCGCGGGCGGGAGTCCGATCGCCGCCGCGGCGACGATGATACTGTCAAATGGTGCTGCCTCTGGAAGACCCAGACTACCGTCCGCAAGTTTCAACCTGACGTTCGGCAGGCGCAGCGGTCTAAGGTTCGCTCGCGCACGATCCAGCAGGGGGCGGATCCTCTCCACCGCATAGACCTCCGTCGCAAGCTGACTGAGCACGGCCGCCTGGTATCCGCAGCCCGCGCCCACTTCGAGCGTACGCCCCAATTCCCGTCCCGCGCGCAGCAGTTCGATCATGCGCGCGACCACGAAGGGCTGCGAGATGGTCTGCTGGAAGCCGATCGGCAAGGGCGTGTCGTCATAGGCGCTGTAAGCCAGCCCTTCCTCGACGAACAGGTGCCGGGGCACCCCCTGCATTGCGGCAAGCACGCGCTCGTCGCGAATTCCCTGGGTGCGCAGGCGCTCGACCATGCGTGCCCTGGCGCGCATCGCCTGCCCGGCATCGGTACTGCGCATGTTCACCGCTTCAGCCAGTCGAAGACCGGAGAGATCAGTCCGGTGTGGGTCAGGTCGAGTTGCAGGGGCGTGACCGACACGTAGCCATTGGCCACCGCATGGAAGTCCGTGCCCTCGCCCGCATCTGCCGCCCCACCAGCCGCACCGACCCAATACACGGTCTCGTTGCGCGGCGTCACGCTGCGCACCACGGGTTCGGCCTTGTGCCGCTTGCCAAGCCGCGTCACCTTGATTCCTTGCAGGCGGTCGTAGGCGACATCCGGCACGTTGACGTTCAACAACACGGGCTGCGGGAAAGGCTCGCGCATGAATCGCTCGGCCAAGTCGCGCGCGACTCGCGCGGCTGCCGTGAAATCGGTTGCCGACTTGCTGACGAGCGACACCGCGATGGACGGCACGCCGAGCAGGAAGCCTTCGGTCGCCGCCGCAACCGTGCCCGAATAGACGGTGTCGTCACCCATGTTGGCGCCGTGATTCACCCCGGACACGACCATGTCGGGCAGATGATCGAGCATGCCGGTCACCGCAAGGTGGACGCAGTCGGTCGGCGTGCCATTCACGTAGTAGAAGCCGTTCGCCGTCCGACGCAGCGAAAGCGGTCGATCGAGCGTCAGCGAGTTGCTCGCACCGCTGCGATCGCGCTCCGGGGCCACGACCGTGACGTCGCCGAGCGTACCGAGTGCTTCGGCGAGCGCTGCAATTCCGGGGGCGAAATAACCGTCGTCGTTACTGACCAGAATGCGCATTTGAGACCCATGGGAAGAGCCGCGGCAGCCGCCGGGAGACGCGAAATGTTAGCACAGCGCTCCGGACACCCGCCTGCGGGGCCTGGAAAACAAAAAACCGGCCTGGGCCGGTTTGTTTGATTGGTCGGGGCGGCGGGATTCGAACTCGCGACCCCTTGCACCCCATGCAAGTGCGCTACCAGGCTGCGCTACGCCCCGACACAAGCCGTCATTATAGCAGCGGTTTTTGGATTTACCAGCCTTTCTGTGTGAAACCTGAAAACCCTGATGGCCATTCAGGCACGCAACTCCTGCAGCAGCGCACGCAGCTCATCGCGAAGCTCCGCAATCACGACACGTTGGCGCTCGACCTCGACCTGGCTTTCCTGCTCCTGAATGGCGCTTTCGCCCAGCCGGTTGCGTGCACCGGATATGGTGAAGCCCTCCTGGTACAGCAGCTCCCGGATGCGCCGGATCAGCAGCACCTCGTGGTGCTGGTAATAGCGCCGGTTGCCGCGCCGCTTGACCGGCTTGAGCTGGGTAAACTCCTGCTCCCAATAGCGCAGGACATGCGGCTTGACGGCACACAGCTCGCTGACCTCACCGATCGTGAAATAGCGCTTTGCCGGAATCGGCGGCAGGGGTCCCGTGCCGATATCAGGGTTGCTTGCTTGCATCGCTGAGTTGCTCCACCGCGGCCTTGAGTTTCTGGCTGGCGTGGAAAGTCACCACACGCCGTGCAGTGATCGGAATCTCCTCGCCGGTCTTCGGGTTGCGCCCGGGGCGCTGGGGCTTGTCACGCAACTGGAAGTTGCCGAAGCCCGACAGCTTTACACTGTCGCCGCGCTCGAGTGCAGTCCGGATTTCCTCGAAGAAGCCTTCGACCATGTCCTTGGCCTCGCGCTTGTTGAGCCCGACCTGCTCGAACAGCAGGTCGGCCAGTTCCGCCTTGGTCAATGTGGTCACGTCAATCCCCCGCACCACGCAGACGTGCCCCCAGCGCCGTCTCGGCCTGCTGCACCAGGACTGCCACTGCGGCATCGACCTCGGCATCTTCGAGCGTGCGCTGAGTATCTTGCATCAATACCCTGAAGGCAAGGCTCTTCTTGTCGGGGTCGATGCCCTTGCCGTGATAGACGTCGAACAAGGCAATGTCCTTGACCACCTCAGGCGCCACCTGACGCAGGGCATCGATCACGCGCGCAACGGTGACATCGACGCCAACGACAAGCGCAAGGTCACGGAATACCGCCGGCATGCGCGAGATCTCGCGGTAGGCGGGCATGCGTGCCTGCAGTGCGGCATCCAGTTCCAGTTCGAACACGACCGGCGCGCTGCCCAGGTCGTAGCGCTGCACCCAGACCGGGTGCAACTCACCGACAACCCCCACCGAGTGCCCGTCAAGCAGCACGTTCGCCGCGCGGCCCGGATGCAGGGCCGGATGCGACAAGGTTTCGAAGCTGAGCTGGCGTGGCGCGAACAGCGCCTCGACATCCGCCTTCACATCGAAGAAGTCGACCGCGCGACCGCGCTCGCCCCACTGCTCCGGCAGCGCCGTTCCAGCAGCCAGGCCGGCGACCCGCATGCTTTGATGGAAGCCCGCGACCGGCTCGCCGTCGGCCTTGCGCTGGAACACACGCGCCACCTCGAACACGCGCACACGATCGATCTGGCGCTTGCGGTTCGTCGACAAATTGCCGACCAGACCCGCAATCAGGCTCGAGCGCATGACGCTGAGCTGGCTCGCAATCGGGTTCGCCAGTCGGATCGGATCCTCGTTGGCGCAGAAGTCGCGCTCCCAGGCCTCCTCGACGAAGGCGAAGTTGACCACTTCCTGATAGCCGCGCCCAGCCAGCAGGTGACGCACATCCCACACCGGACGGCGATGCTCCGAACTCGGCGCCATCATCAGGCTGCCCTGCGGCGCCACCGCCGGAATGTTGTCGTAGCCATGCAGGCGTGCGAGCTCCTCGACCAGATCGACCTCGATCTCGATATCGAAGCGCCAGGACGGCGGCGTAACGACGAAATCCTCGCCGTCGCGCTCGACCTTCAGATGCACGCGCTCGAGCAGGGACCGGATCGCCGCGTCATCAAGCGTGATGCCGAGCACTTTGCGCGCGCGCGCGGTGCGCAGGCGCACTGGTTCGCGCGGGGGCAATGCCTCGAGCGCCACGGCCTCCTCGACCGGGCCGGCCTCGCCCCCACAGATATCGAGGACGAGCCGGGTGGCACGCTCCAGAGCCCGTCGCGCCAGGTCAAAATCGACGCCGCGTTCGAAGCGGTGCGACGCATCGGACGAAAAGCCGTAGCTGCGCGCGCGTCCGGCAATCGCATCGGGCGCAAAGAAGGCACTCTCGAGGAAGATCTCGGTCGTTTCGAGCGTGACGCCACTCTCCTCTCCTCCCATGATGCCGGCAAGCGCGAGCGCACGCTGTTCATCTGCAATCAGCAGCGTATCGGCCGCCGGCGCAACGGTCTGCTCGTTGAGCAGCAACACCTGCTCGCCCTCGGCAGGGAAGCGGACGTGGATGGCGCCCTGCAGCCGGGCATTGTCGAACGCATGCAGCGGCTGACCGAGTTCGAGCATGACGTAGTTGGTCACGTCGACCAGGGCACTGATCGAGCGGATGCCGCTGCGCGCGAGGCGGCGCACCATCCAGTCGGGCGTAGGCGCCTTGGCGTCCACGCCACGCAGGATGCGCCCGCAATAGCGCGGGCAAGCCTGCGGTGCGTCGAGCACGATCGCGCGCCGCGCATCGATGGTCGGCGCAACCGGACTCACCTCCGTCGGGCGAAAGGCGGCGCCCGTGACGGCCGCCACTTCGCGTGCGACGCCTTCGAGGCTCAGGCAGTCTGCCCGGTTAGGCGTCAGCTTGATGGTGAACAGCGTGTCGTCGAGCCCGAGGTACTCGCGAATGTCGGTGCCGATCGGCGCATCCTCGGGCAGCGCATAAAGACCGCCATGGTCCTCGGACAGGCCCAACTCGCGCGCCGAGCACAGCATCCCGAAGGACTCGACACCGCGCAGCTTTGCCGCCTTGATGGCGAAGTCGCCCGGCAACACGGCACCGACCGTCGCGCACGGCACCTTCATGCCGGCGGCTGCGTTCGGCGCGCCACACACGATCTGCAGCAGTTCGCCGCGCCCTGCGTCGACCTTGCACAGCTTGAGCTTGTCGGCGTTGGGATGCTTCTCGGCTTCGACGATCTGCGCCACGACCACGCCGGAGAACGCCGGCGCTGCCGGGTCGGCCTCTTCCACCTCGAGGCCGGCCATCGTCAGCAGGTGGCCGAGTGCGTCGCTATCGAGTTGCGGATCGACGAAGGTCCGCAGCCACTGTTCAGAGAATTGCATGATTCGATTACCCGGATGAATTCGATGGGTCGGACACCCGCGGATGCCCGGCCGGTGCAGCTCAGCGGAACTGGCTCAGGAAGCGCAGGTCGCCCTCGAAGAACAGGCGCAGGTCATTGACGCCATAGCGCAACATCGTCAGGCGGTCCGGCCCCATGCCGAAGGCGAAGCCGGTGTAGCGCTCGGGGTCGATGCCGCCAAACCGCAATACGTTGGGATGCACCATGCCGCAACCCGCGATCTCGAGCCAGCGCCCCTCGAGCGCACCGCTCATGAAGGCGACGTCGATCTCGGCGCTCGGCTCGGTGAACGGGAAGAAGGAGGGACGGAAGCGCACCTGCAGGTCGTCGGTCTCGAAGAACTTGCGCAGGAAATCCGCCACCACGCCCTTGAGGTCGGCGAAGCTGACGTTCTCGCCCACCCACAAGCCCTCGACCTGATGGAACATTGGCGAGTGGGTGGCGTCCGAATCGACCCGGAACACCCGGCCGGGCGCGATCAGGCGCAGCTCGGGCATGGTGTCGGCATCCTTGTAGCGCTCGACGTGCGCCTGCATGGCACGGATCTGCACCGGACTGGTGTGCGTGCGCAACAGGACGTCGTCGTGCCCTTCGAGGTAGAAGGTGTCGTGCATCGAACGCGCCGGATGGTTTTCGGGCGTATTGAGCGCGGTGAAGTTGTGCCAGTCGGTCTCGATCTCGGGGCCGTCGGCGACGACGAAGCCGATCGATCCGAACAGCTGCTCGATGCGCTCGAGCGTGCGGCTCACCGGGTGCAGACCACCGGGAGCGGCGCCGCGTCCGGGCAGCGTCACATCGAGCGCCTCGGCGGCGAGCTGTGCCAGCAGCGCGGCTTCGCGCAATGCCGTGCGGCGCGCCTCCAGTTCGGCCTCGATGGCGGTCTTGGCGGCATTGATCGAGGCCCCCGCCTCGCGCCGGGTCTCGGGATCGAGCTTGCCGAGCGACTTCAGGCGCTCCGTCAGCGAACCGCTCTTGCCGAGATAGCGCGCCTTGGCCTGCTCGAGCTGCGCGCCGTCTGCCGCGGCGGCGAAATCGGCGATCGCCTGTTGAACCAGTTGATCCAGGTGTTCCATGTCCGTGCCCTGCGGGTTGCAATGAAGCGAGATGCTTTGGGGTGCTGCGGGTCCAGCCGAATTCAGAAGAAAAAAAAGGAGGCCAGGCCTCCTTTTTTCGGGCTGCGTTGAATTACGCAGCGAGTTTGGCCCGGGCTTGCTCGGCGATCACCGCAAAAGCGGGCTTGTCGAACACTGCCAGGTCGGCCAGAACCTTGCGGTCCACCTCGATCGCAGCCTTCTTCAGGCCGTTCATGAAGGTGCTGTAGGTCAGGCCCAGTTCACGCGCGGCGGCGTTGATACGGGCAATCCACAGGGTACGGAACTGACGCTTGCGCTGACGACGGTCGCGATAGGCGTACTGGCCGGCCTTCATCACCGCCTGCTTGGCGATGCGATAGACGTTTTTGCGACGGCCGCGATAACCCTTGGCCTGAACGAGAACTTTCTTGTGACGGGCGCGAGCGGTTACACCACGTTTAACGCGAGGCATTGCGGTCTCCTATCAAGCGTACGGAAGCATGGCGCGGATCAGCTTTTCATCGGCAGCATGAACTTCGGTCATGCCGCGCAGCTGACGCTTCGCCTTGGTCGTTTTCTTGGTCAGGATGTGGCGCTTGAACGCCTGGGACCGCTTGATCCCGCCACTCGAGCGGACCTTGAAGCGCTTCTTGGCGCCGCTCTTCGTCTTCATCTTGGGCATTGCTGAGACTCCATGTTTTTGGATGACACCAGGTAGCGCCGATAAGCCCCGACGCATTTCATTACCCGGCACCACTTGTTTTCCGCCGGGCGGCATCTGCCACCCCACGGCTTTGCCCCTGTGGGGCAAATTCCTTGAACCTTAACGGCTCTTCTTCGGCGCGATGACCATGATCATCTGGCGCCCTTCCATCTTGGGCATCTGCTCGACCTGACCCAATTCCTCAAGGTCGGCCTTGACGCGCTCGAGCTGGCGCAAGCCAAACTCCTGATGCGCCATTTCGCGGCCACGGAAGCGCAAGGTCACCTTGCACTTGTCGCCTTCTTCCAGGAAGCGCTTGAGGTTGCGCAGCTTGATCTGGTAGTCGTTCTCGTCGGTGCCCGGACGGAGCTTGACCTCCTTCACCTGCACCTGTTTCTGCTTGAGTCGGGCTTCGTGGGCCTTCTTCTGTTCCTGATACTTGAACTTGCCGAAATCCATCAGCTTGCAAACCGGCGGCGCAGCCATCGGTGCGATTTCGACCAAGTCCAGCCCGGCGTCTTCCGCCATGTTGAGGGCCGTATTCAGGGACACGATTCCGAGCTGTTCGCCTTCTTCACCAACCAGCCGGACCTCGGGCGCGTTGATCTCCCTATTTACGCGCTGCTTCTTATCTTGAGCGATGGTTCAACTCTCCACGAAAACCAAAAATCAGACCGACCCGGCTTTCGCTTCAACTTCGCGACGCCAGCGTTCGATCAGCGAATCGAGGGACATTTGACCAAGATCCTGGCCACCCCGGGCACGCACGGCCACCAGGCCAGCCGCCTTTTCTTTGTCGCCGATGACGATCTGGTAGGGCAGCTTCTGTACGCTATGTTCTCGAATTTTATAGTTAATCTTCTCGTTGCGCAAATCCGCTTCGACGCGGAAGCCCGCCTGCCTGAGCTTGGCTGCAGCCTCTGCCGCGTATTCCGACTGCCCTTCCGAGATGTTCATCACCACGGCCTGCACCGGCGCCAGCCACAGCGGCATCGCGCCGGCATGGTTCTCGATCAGGATGCCGATGAAGCGCTCGAGCGAGCCGAGCACCGCGCGGTGCAGCATCACCGGCACCTTCTTGCTGTTGTCCTCATCGACATACTCAGCGCCGAGACGCACCGGCAGGTTGAAGTCGAGCTGCAGGGTGCCGCATTGCCACACCCGGCCGAGACTGTCCTTCAGCGAGAACTCGATCTTGGGCCCGTAGAACGCGCCCTCGCCCGGCTGCAACTCGTACGCCAGCCCCTGCGCATCGAGCGCTGCTGCAAGCGCCGCCTCGGCTGCATCCCACTGTTCGTCCGTTCCGACGCGCTTCTCCGGTCGCGTCGAGAGCTTCACCAGCACGTCGGTGAAGCCGAAGTCTGCATACACCTTCTGCAACAGGCGGATGAAGCCGGCCGATTCCGCCTGAACCTGGCTCTCGGCGCAGAAGATATGGGCATCGTCCTGCACGAAGTTGCGCACCCGCATGATGCCGTGCAGCGAGCCGGACGGCTCGTTGCGGTGGCAGGAGCCGAACTCGGCCATGCGCAGCGGCAGGTCGCGGTAGCTCTTCAGACCCTGGTTGAAGATCTGGATGTGACAAGGGCAGTTCATCGGCTTGACCGCATAGTCGCGCTTCTCGGACTGCGTGGTGAACATCAGGTCGGAGTACATGCCCCAGTGGCCGGACTTCTCCCACAGCGAGCGATCGACGATCTGCGGCGTCTTCACTTCCTGGTAGCCGTGCTCGCCCAGCGCCTTGCGCAGGTATTGCTCGATCTGCTGCCACAGCGCCCAGCCCTTGGCGTGCCAGAACACCATGCCCGGCGCCTCATCCTGCAGATGAAAGAGATCCAGCTGGCGACCCAGCTTGCGGTGGTCGCGTTTTTCCGCCTCCTCGATCATGTGCAGGTAGGCATCGAGATCATCCTTCTTGACCCAAGCCGTGCCGTACACGCGCTGCAGCATCTCATTCTTGGAGTCGCCGCGCCAGTAAGCGCCAGCCAGCTTCATCAGCTTGAAGACCTTGAGCTTGCCGGTGGACGGCACGTGCGGGCCGCGGCACAGGTCGATGAAATCGCCCTGGCGGTACAGCGACACATCCTCGCCAGCGGGGATCGAGGCGATGATCTCGGCCTTGTAGTGCTCGCCGATGCCCTTGAAGAACTCGACCGCCTTGTCGCGCGACCACACTTCCCGATGCACCGGCATCTCGCGCTTGGCGATCTCGACCATGCGCGCTTCGATCGCTGCCAGATCCTCGGGCGTGAACGGGCGCTTGTAGGAAAAGTCGTAGTAGAAGCCGTTGTCGATGACCGGTCCGATCGTCACCTGCGCATCGGGGAACAGCTCCTTCACCGCATGCGCCAGCAGATGGGCCGTCGAGTGGCGGATGATCTCCAGCCCCTCGGGCATCTTGTCGGTAACGATCGCCAGATCGGCATCGCTCTCGAGCTGATGCGAGAGATCCACAAGCTTTCCGCCAACCCGGCCGGCGAGTGCCGCCTTGGCAAGACCGGCACCGATCGATGCGGCAACCTCGGCCACCGTCACCGGATGATCAAAGCTGCGCACGGAACCGTCAGGAAGGGTGATATTTGGCATGACCTGAGCCTCAGTCTGGGTGCGGTCCCGTCATTTTGAGCGACCGGGAAGCGATTCGAAAAACGTGGACGAAAAAAAAGCGCGGTCTAGGCGCGCTTTTTTCTCTAGCAGACAAGCGGAGCCGACCTGTTCAGTTTCCGGCCTCGGTGGTAGTTCGGAACATGTCGATCAACTCCAGAATCTTGGTAGGCGCGATTGGATTCGAACCAACGACCCCCACCATGTCAAGGTGGTGCTCTAACCAACTGAGCTACGCGCCTGCTGAAGACCCGCATTATAGGCACTCTCAAAAACTTGTCAAAGTTTTTTTGCAGTGCAGCTCGAAATACCTACTTCTTCAGCCGCGTCACGACGAACAGGATCACGATGGCGCCAATCACCGCACCAATGAAGCCGGCTGCTTCACCCGCCCGATAGATGCCGAGGAACTGTCCGCCATAGGTGGCCAGCATGGAACCCGCGATACCCAGCAGGGCCGTCATGATGAGGCCAAGCCCGTCCTTGCCCGGATGCAGCAGGCGCGCGACGAGCCCGACGATAAGACCGATGAAGATGGTTGCGATGATACCCATGAGCCTCTCCCTGTTGCCTCGGATGCCAGACGGCCGGACGACCGCCCTGCCTCAAGCCTGCGGCCAGGCCGCAAGAAACTGCTGCCAGTGCGGCGCCTCGAGCCGCCCCAGCGAATCACGCACGACAGCCACCTCGTCCGCCCAGGCCTTCGCGTCGAGATGACCACGCATGCGCTCGAAGCGCAGATACACAAGATAGGTGTTGACCACGTCCGTCTCGCAGTAGTCACGAATCTCGGCGATTCGCCCGTCTTGCCAGGCCTGCCACACCGCAGACCCATCCATGCCCAGCTTGCCCGGATACCCCATCAGCTTGGCGAGGTCGTCGAGCGGCGCATTGGCGCGCGGCTGATACAGCGCCAGCAGGTCCATCAGGTCGAGATGACGACTGTGATAGCGACTGATGTAGTTGTTCCACTTGAAGTCGCGCGAATCGTGGTAGTCACCCTCGCCCTGATCCCAGTAACGCGGCGCCGACACGCCATGGAGCATGCCGCGGTAGTGCAGCACGGGCAAGTCGAAGCCGCCGCCGTTCCACGACACGATCTGCGGCGTATAGCGTTCGACGCCGTCGAAGAAGCGCTGGATGATCTCACCCTCGCCCGAATCCGGCTCGGACAGGGAGAACACCCGGAACTGCTGCGCGTCGCGCAGCACGCACGAGATCGTCACCACGCGTTGCAGGTGATGCGGCAGGAAATCGTTGCCATGGCTGGCGCGACGCTGCTGGAAGGCCCACTCCGCCGCTTCCGCATCCGACAGGTCCGCCGGCAGTTCGTAGAGATTACGGATGCCGGCAACGTCGGGGATGGTCTCGATATCGAAGACGAGGACCGGCATTATTTCTTCACCCAGGCACCACCGCGCTGCACCCACCATCCGGCCTGCGCACGATCGATCCAGCGCTGCGCGAAGGTGCGACGCACGTCGGCCTCCCACTCCGGATGCTGGTTCGCGCGCGCGATCTCGCGGTACAAGGCCGCGCGGTCGGCATTCTCGGCCGCGACCAGCGCGTTGAGCCC
The DNA here is from genome assembly GCF_000310165.2 of Thauera sp. 63. NCBI lineage: Bacteria > Pseudomonadati > Pseudomonadota > Betaproteobacteria > Rhodocyclales > Zoogloeaceae > Thauera > Thauera sp. 63. The sequence continues at coordinate 114,981 of NZ_AMXC01000010.1, read as the reverse complement.
ACCCCGCTGCGCCAGCGGCACGACCGATGCATCGCGCAACGCAACCGTACCGTCCGCGCCAAGACCGATCGCCCCGGACGCATACATCGGCGCCAGCTGAGCGTGGCGCTGCTGCATGGACGCCTTCAGCGCCGCGATGGCGGGGGTGTCGATTTCCAGGTTGCCCTGCGCATGGACAGCAAAGGCGAGCACCCCGCCGAGCAACAACCCCGAAAGCCAGCGCGTGCCGCGGGTCAGTGCCTTCATTGCTTCGCTCCTTCGTCAGTCGGCGCTGCAGGCTGGGTCTGCGCCCCGCGGATCTGCCAGACCTCGTCGATGATGCGGTCGGCGGCCTTCTCGGCTGCCGCAGCCGGGAAATAGATGTTGATCGTGACGCACGCGGTCGCGATCAGTGAAAGTGCTGCCGCCAGGACAAACGGCCGCAAGGAAGTGAATGACATGGATGCCTCCTGCTGACCCGACGCACGCCGGGCGTCAGCGCAACTCGGGCGTGACGTTGTCCTCGATCACACGCTGGATTCGACCAACCAGTTCAGGCCAGTCGACGCGACGATTGTAGCCGATGACATCCAGCGCCGGGATGCCGCCACCCCGCACGATGCGGAACCCGCCATCGGCGCGGTCGCCGCCTGGAATGCCTGCCATATCGCATACGCCGTTCGCAAGCACGCAACGCAGGCCAAGCTCCCGATAGCCGAAGGTCTCGAACATGCCCAGGAGTCCGCGCTGCAGGGCTGCCACTGCGCCGGCACCACCCAAGGCGCTGATGTTCTGCACCGCACGCTGGCTGATCCGGCGACGGTAATCCCCCGGACTGCTGGCAAGACGCGCCTCGAAGCGCGTCGGGCGCCAGCGCACCAGTTCGAGCCCCTTCAGGTCGAGATCGGCGAAACCGGTGATGCTGCCGAAGCTGAAGGCATCGGTCAGCTGCCCGAGATCGATGTGTCGCGCCTCCACATCCGCCTGCAGGTGAGACGCCAGGCCGAAGGGCTCGCTCACCCTCAGGCCGGTCACGTGCAGGTAGCCATCGAACACCGAAACGACGAGTGCCCCATCGAGCGTCAGCTCGCCCGATCCGAAGCGAACACCCGGCAGGGCGGCGGAAACCACCCCGGCCATCGGTGGCAAGCCGAGCGCCTCGGTCAGCGCCAGCATCGACACAGGCTCGAGCACGACACCGGCGTGCCCCTGCCAGCCCTCCGCGAGCCGCCTCAGCTCGAGTCCCTCGAACGCCAGCACGCCATCGAGCACCGGGACCCGCATCGGCGAGAAACGCGCACGCTCGCCCTCGAGGTGCGCACTGACGTCGAAGGCGCCCAGGGACAGCGCCTCCCAGTGCCCGCCTTCGATCCGCAGATCGGCCTGCGTCGGGGCGTTCGCCTGCCACGGAACGTGTCCCGACACCGGCCCAAACGCCAGCCCCCGGTCACCCACTGCGCCCGCGAGGCTGACCCCGGCCTGATCGAAGACCACGTCCACACCGGTCAGCACACCCGCCTTCATCGTCAGGCCGGCACTCATGCTGCCCGCGAAGCGCAGACGCTCCACCAGCGCCGGCGCCAGCAGCGGCGCGAACCAGCGCGGCCCGAGAACGGCCAGGTCTCCGCCTGCCAGCGATACCGCCAGCGTGTCCAGGGTGAATCCGTTGCGCGACGCGCTCGCGGACAGTGCAAGCTGCTGCACCCCCTCCATCGCCAGCGACGCGGTCTCGACGTGGATCTGCTCGGCGCCGACCTGCCCCCGCGCATGCAGCACGGGACCGGCCTGCAGGTACAGGGGATGAAGATAGGCCTCGCCCTGCTCCCACGCGGCCTGCAGTTGCCAGTCCCAGCCCGATGCCGTTGCGGTGGCGGCGCCATCGAAGGACAACGCGAGTTGCTCAGCCGCGTGGAGGCCATCCTCGCTGCCGAAGCCGGCCTCACTCAGGCGCCCGTCGACACGCACGATATCGCGCCCACCTTGCGGCGAAGGTGTCCAGACCAGCCGCGCATCGAGCCTGCCGCTCGCAGCGTAGCGCCGTCGCACCTCGGCCGCCCCGTCATCGAAAACGGCCGCCAGCATCGCGAGTTCGTCGATGGCAACCTGGCTCAGGCGCACCTCGAAACGCCGCTCGCCATCGTGGATCAGGGAGAGCTTCGCACCGGAAGGCCAACGCAGGTCGACGCGCAGGTTCCTCTGGACCGGATCGAACTTGAAATCCACCTGAAGTGGCAAGCGCCGCGTGCCGACATGCAGCGCCCCCGCCAGGCATGCAACGCCGTCCCTGGCAAGACTGGATTGCGGGCAGACAAGCTGGATGCCCTGCCATTGAGTCGAGCCGACCCTCAGGCGTCCGATTCGCAATGTCGGGGGCGATCCGCCAGCGGCAAAGCCGAGCTCGACATCATGCAACTCGAAGGCAGGATGAGCCAGCGCCCCGACCGACAGCTGCAGCCGGTCGATCGCGCGCGCAGATCGCGCGCAGCCCAGCAGCAACGCCAGGCCGAGCAGGACGAGTACGAGGCATCGCCCCGGGCCCGCCTGCCCGCGTGACGCCTCAGGCCGGGAACACACCCGTCGACAGATAACGATCGCCGCGATCACAGACGATCGACACGATCACCGCGTTCTCGAGTTCAGCGGCAAGACGCAACGCAACATGCATCGATCCGCCGGACGAGATGCCGGCAAAGATGCCCTCTTCCCGCGCCAGGCGTCGGGTCATTTCCTCGGCCTCGGCCTGACTGACGCGCTCGACCCGATCCACGCGCGGACGCTCGAAGATCTTCGGCAGGTAGGCCTCGGGCCATTTGCGGATGCCAGGGATCTGCGAGCCTTCGGCCGGCTCGCAGCCGACGATCTGGATCGCCGCGCTCTTTTCCTTGAGGAAGCGCGAGGTCCCCATGATGGTGCCGGTCGTCCCCATCGAGCTGACGAAGTGAGTGACGCGCCCGCCCGTCTGTTCCCAGATCTCGGGGCCGGTACCCTCGTAGTGCGCCAGCGGATTGTCCGGGTTCGCGAACTGGTCGAGGATGATGCCTCTGCCCTCGTCGCGCATCTTCTCGGCGATGTCGCGCGCCATCTCCATGCCACCGGATGTCGGCGTCAGCACCAGTTCGGCGCCGAATGCACGCATCGTCTGCCGTCGCTCGACACTCTGGTTCTCGGGCATCACCAGGATCATGCGATAGCCACGCATCGCCGCCGCCATGGCGAGCGCAATCCCCGTGTTGCCACTCGTCGCCTCGATCAGCGTATCGCCCGGCCTGATCTCGCCGCGCGCCTCGGCACGCATCACCATCGACAGCGCCGGGCGATCCTTCACCGAACCCGCAGGGTTGTTGCCCTCGAGCTTGGCAAGGATGACGTTGTTGCGTCCAGCGTTGATGCGCTTGAGGCGCACCAGCGGCGTGTGTCCGACGTAGTCTTCCAGCGTCTTGAATTCCATGGGTCTCGCTCTAGAAAACGGGGATGGCGACCGTGCTCGGGCGCCTCGCATCAGGGGGTGAGATCGAACTCTTCGGTCCGTCGCGGTGGATAGGTTTCCCACCCGCCGCACGCCGGGCAGCGCCAATGGAACTGGCGCGCCTTGAAGCCGCAGGCGTCGCAACGATAGCGTGCCACCTTGCGGGTGTGGCCGTGGATCAACTGCTTGACCAGTTCCACATCGCCACGGTGCTCGGTCGGCACGGTCAGCAATGCGGCCTCGAGCAACTTGTCCAACCCGAGCAGGGTCGGGTTGCGGCGCAACTCCTCGCGCACCAGATCATAGGCTGCCCGGGGCCCCTGCTTCTCCATCTCCCAATGGAACAGCTCGTCGAGCAGATCCAGCGAGGCGTGCCCGTCCAGCCACGCACGCAAGAGTTGATGGCCCTCCTCGAGCCGTCCGATACGACCATAGGCGTCCATGATCCGCTCGGCCGCCAGCGCAAGATAAACGGGGTCCTGGTTCTCGATGCGTTTCCACGCCGCCAGCGCGTCTTCGTCGTGCCCGCGCGCCACGCAGATATCTCCGCGCAGCAGACTCGCGCGCACACAGCGCGGATTCACCTTCAGCGCATCGGCGACATGCGCCTCCGCCTCGTCGAGGCGCGAATTGGCAAGCGCACCGGCTGCAAGCTCGCAGTGGAAGTTGGCGACTTCCGTGCGCCACATCACGCTTTCGTGATCGGGCAAGGCCGCCGCCACCTCGATCGCCTTCGCCCAGTCCTTCTCCTGCTGGTAGATCTCGAGCAGATAGCGCAGCGCCACGTCATCTGCCCGCGTACCGCGCAGACGCACGAAGACAGCCTCGGCGCGATCCAGCAGGCCGGCCTTGAGGAAATCCTGCCCCAGCTCGCCGAGGGCCTGCAGGCGCTGGTCCTCGGTCACGTCTTCGCGATCGACAAGCAGTTGATGGATGCGGATCGCACGATCCGTTTCACCCCGACGACGGAACAGGCTCCCGAGGGCAAAATGCAGCTCGATCGTCTGCGGATCGATACGGACCGCCTCGACGAAGGAGTCGATCGCCTTGTCGGGCTGCTCGTTGAGGAGAAAATTGAGGCCGCTGAGATACGAGCGCGGCAGCGAGCGTGACTCCTGCACCACCTGGCGAATGTCGATGCGCGCGGCGAGCCAGCCCAGCGCAAAGAACAACGGAAGGGCCAGCAGCCACCAGAGTTCGATTTCCATCAGCTGTCAGGCGCTCAGGGCAGACCGGGAACCTGCAGCTCGGGCGCGGGCTCGACCGGCGCCGGACTTGCCTTCTCGCGCTCTGCACGCTCGAGTTGGCGGCGCAGATGCGAGATCTCCCTGCGCTGGCGCAGTAGCGAGGCGAAGGTCGCGGTAACGCCGAGCAAGGCCCCTGCAGCGAAGCTGACAAGGATCACGAAAACCAGCGGAAGCTGCCATTGCCCGCCGAAATAGAAGTTCAGGGTCGCCAGATGATCATTCTTGATCGCGAACCCGAACAGCAGGATGAACAGCAGGATACGGATGAACCACATGATTGCGCGCATGGGCGCCATTATCGCCGAGCGCACACAAAAAAAGAAAGGCGGCCGAAGCCGCCTTTCATAACTGCAAGTACTAAACGTGCAACCGATCGCCGCGCGGTCAATTGCTGAAATCCGTCCCCGCGGTCAACCGCTGAGATCGACCCGTTCGCGCAACTCCTTGCCGGCCTTGAAATGGGGCACGTACTTCTCCGGCACGTGCACCTTCTCGCCCGACTTGGGGTTGCGTCCGACGCGAGGCGGACGATAGTTCAGCGCAAAACTGCCAAACCCGCGGATCTCGATGCGATCCCCACGCGCCAGGGCGTCGGTCATCGCATCGAGGATCATCTTGACCGCGTAATCGGCGTCCTTTGCGACCAGCTGCGGAAAACGCTCCGCGAGCTGCGCAATCAGCTCCGATTTGGTCATGATCGGCCAGATTACTGCTTCTGCTCGTTCAGCTTGGCCTTCAGCAGCGCGCCGAGGTTGGTCGTACCCGAGGCAGCAGAGCTGTCGGAAGCGAACTTGCTCATGGCTTCGGTCTGCTCGGCCTGATCCTTGGCACGGATCGACAGGTTGATCGAACGGGTCTTGCGATCGACGTTGATGACCATCGCTTCGACTTCGTCGCCTTCCTTCAGCATCGTGGTCAGGTCATCGACGCGATGGGCAGCGGCTTCAGACGCGCGCAGGTAGGCTTCGACGTCGTCACCCAGCGAGATCACGGCGCCACGGGCATCGACCGACTTCACGGTGCCGCGCACGAGGGTGTTCTTCTCGTGGGTGGCGATGAAGTTGGTGTAGGGGTCGCCCTCGAGCTGCTTGATGCCCAGCGAGATGCGCTCGCGCTCGACGTCGATCGCCAGCACCACGGCTTCGACTTCGTCGCCCTTCTTGAAGCGGCGCACGGCGTCGTCGCCCTGCTCGCTCCACGACAGGTCGGACAGGTGCACCAGGCCGTCGATGCCGCCTTCCAGGCCGATGAACACGCCGAAGTCGGTGATCGACTTGATCTGGCCGCGGACCTTGTCGCCCTTCTTGTGGTTGATGGCGAAATCGTCCCACGGGTTGGACATGCACTGCTTCATGCCCAGCGAGATGCGGCGACGGTCTTCGTCGATCTCGAGGATCATCACTTCGACCTCGTCGCCCAGCTGGACAACCTTGGTCGGATGGATGTTCTTGTTGGTCCAGTCCATCTCGGACACGTGGACCAGACCCTCGATACCCTGCTCGACTTCGACGAACGCGCCGTAGTCGGTGATGTTGGTCACCTTGCCGAACAGGCGGGTGCCCTGCGGGTAACGACGCGAGATGCCCACCCACGGGTCTTCGCCCAGCTGCTTGAGGCCCAGCGAGACGCGGTTCTTTTCCTGGTCGAACTTGAGCACCTTGGCTTCGATCTCGTCACCGACGTTGAGCACTTCGCTCGGGTGACGGACACGGCGCCAGGCCAGGTCGGTGATGTGCAGCAGGCCATCGATGCCACCCAGGTCGACGAACGCACCGTAGTCGGTGATGTTCTTGACGATACCCTTGATGACGGTGCCTTCCTTGAGGTTGGAGAGCAGCTTCTCGCGCTCTTCACCCATCGACTCTTCCAGCACGGCGCGGCGCGACACCACGACGTTGTTGCGCTTGCGGTCGAGCTTGATGACCTTGAATTCGTATTCCTTGCCTTCGTACGGCGTGGTGTCCTTGACCGGACGCATGTCGACCAGCGAACCCGGCAGGAAGGCGCGGATGCTGTTGGTCATGACGGTCAGACCACCCTTGACGCGGCCGGTGATGACACCCTTGACCAGCGAACCTTCGTTGAGGGCCTTCTCGAGGTCGTTCCAGGCCGAGATGCGCTTGGCCTTGTCACGCGACAGGCGCGTTTCGCCGAAGCCGTCTTCAAGCGCGTCGATCGCGACGTGCACGAAGTCGCCGACGTTGACTTCGAGTTCACCGCGGTCGTTGCGGAACTCGTCGACGGGGACATAGCTTTCGGACTTCAGGCCGGCGTTGACGACGACGAAGTTCTGATCGATACGCACGACTTCGGCGGTGATGACTTCACCGGTGCGCATTTCCTGCAGGGCAAGGCTTTCCTCGAAGAGGGCGGCAAAGCTATCTTCGAAGGAGGGGGTGGCGTTGGACATGAGGGATAAATCCGGGACCGCCGTGCGACGGCAAAAAAGTTGAATTAAGAAAAAACGCGCCCGGGTTCACACCCTTGCGCGCAGCACTTCAGCCGGCGGCCAGTCCTCGACCCCGCACGAGATCGAGCACGAAAGCCACGGCACCCTCGACGTCCAGTTCGGTCGTATCGAGCAGCGCCGCATCCGGCAACTTCATGAGCGGCGCCACCGGCCGTGCCGCGTCGCGCGCGTCACGTTCCCGCAGGTCGTCCAGAAGACTTTGCATGTTAGCAGCCAAACCCTTATCCATCAACTGCTTATAGCGGCGTTCGGCGCGAGCCTCGGCCGATGCCGTGAGGAAGATCTTGAGCGCAGCATCGGGAAAGACGACCGAGCCCATGTCGCGGCCGTCGGCAACCAGCCCGGGCGCCAGCCGGTAGTCGCGCTGCCAACCCAGCAGGGCCTCGCGTACCGCGGGCAGCACCGCCACCCTGGAGGCGCCCACCGAGCAGGCCTCGGTGCGTATCTCGGTCGTTACGTCATCCTCGGCCAGCAGCACGCGCCCCGCCTCGAAGCGCGCCGGCAACGTCGCGGCGATCGCGGCCACGCCGGCCTCGTCGTCGAGCGCCACGCCGGCACGCATCGCCGCCAGCGCGACGATGCGATACAGCGAGCCGCTGTCCAGCACCTGCCAGCCGAGCGCAGCTGCGACACGCTCGGCGACCGTCCCCTTGCCCGAGGCCGAGGGTCCGTCGATCGCAATCACCGGCACGGGTTGCGTAACCTGTGCGAAGGCATCGAAATAGCCGGGAAAGGTCTTGTTCACGCACTTCGGGTCGTTGATGCGGACCCGGCAGCCTCCGAGGCTCACAAGCGAGAAACACATCGCCATGCGGTGGTCGTCGTAGGTATCGATCGCCGCCGGCTGCAGGCGGGCGGGGGGTGTCACGCACAGATAGTCGGCCCCCTCCTCCACGTCCGCACCGACCTTGCGCAGCTCGATCGCCATCGCTGCGATGCGGTCGGTTTCCTTGACACGCCAGCTCGCGATGTTGCGCAGGCGACAGGGACCATCCGCGAACAGCGCGGCCACCGCCAGCGTCATCGCCGCATCCGGGATGTGGTTCAGGTCGAGATCGAAGGCCTTGAGGCGGCCCGAAGCGGGGGCTGCAGCCTCGATCCAGTTGTCGCCCATCGTGATGCGCGCGCCAAGCTGCTCCAGCGCCTCGGCGAAGCGCACGTCGCCCTGGATGCTGGTCCGGCCGACGCCCTCCACCCGCAGCGGACCGCCGCCGATCGCGCCGGCCGCCAGGAAGTACGACGCAGAAGAGGCATCGCCCTCGACGAACACGGTACCCGGGCTGCGGTAGCGCGCGCCGCCTGGCACGACGAAGCGTTCCCAGCCCTGCTGCTCGACCTTGACTCCGAAGCGCGCCATCATCTCGAGCGTGATCGCGATGTAGGGCTTGGAGATCAGCTCGCCGACCACCTCCACCGTGGTCTCCACCCCGGTCAGGGGCAGCGCCATCAGCAGCGCGGTGAGGAACTGGCTGGACACGTCGCCGCGCACGCGGACCACGCCACCCGAGCGGATCGTCGCCGGCTTGAGCAGCAGCGGCGGATAGCCTTCGTTGGCCGTGCAGCTGATGTCTGCGCCCAACTGACGCAGCGCCTCGACCAGATCGCCGATCGGGCGCTCGTGCATGCGCGGCACGCCGGACAGGCGGTACTCGCCGCCGGACAGTGCAAGCGCCGCGGTGAGCGGCCGGAAGGCCGTGCCGGCGTTGCCGAGGAAGAGGTCCGCCCGCTTTACCGCAAACAGGCCGCCGACGCCCTGCACCACGTAATCGAGCGAGTCGTCCCGGCGCGCCCAGCGCACACCCAGGGCCTGCAAGGCTTCGAGCATGCGCTCGACGTCATCCGACAACAGCAGGTCGCGGATTTCGGTCTCGCCTTCCGCCAGTGCGGCGAGCAGCAGGACGCGGTTGGAGATGCTCTTGGAACCGGGCAGACGCACGCTGCCGGCAGCGCCCAGCATCGGGGGCAGGTCGAGAAATTCCATCTTCGCCTCTAGAAGCGGGTCCCGCACGAGCGGGACGAATCAAAGGGACGAGCCGCAGGCCGGCCCGTTCAATCCATCATTCGGCCGTCTGCACCGGCAGCCCTTCGGCCCAGGCGTTACGCGCGCGACGCGCGCGCTCGAACACCGCCTCCAGCGCCGGACCGTCACCGGCCACCAGCATGGCGCGCAGGCGCGCCATCTCGTCGAGATAGGCATCGAGTTCGGCCAGCAGCGCCACCCGGTTGGCGACGCAGATATCGCGCCACATCTCGGGATGGCTGCCGGCAATGCGGGTGAAATCGCGGAACCCGCTGGCCGCATGCGAGAACAGCAGTTCGGCGTTGTCGCGCTGCGCCAGGTCGTCGACAAGCCCAAACGCCAGCAGATGGGGCAGATGGCTGACGGCCGCGAAGACCTGGTCGTGTTCCTGCGGACTCATGTCGACCACGGTCGCGCCACACGCCTGCCACGCGGCACGGACGAACTCGACGGCTTCGCCGCGGCTCTCGGCCAATGGCGTCAGCACCACCTTGCGCTTGACGTAGAGATCGGCGAAGGCCGCCTCGACCCCGCTCTTCTCGGCCCCCGCAATCGGATGGGCCGGCACGACCTGGGCCAGGCAATGACCGAAGTGGCGCCGGATCGCGGCAACCACGTCGCGCTTGGTGCTGCCGGCGTCGGTGACGACCGTACCGTCCCGCAGATGCGGCGCCATGGCCGCCATGATCGTGTCCATCTGACCCACCGGTGCCGCCAGCAACACGAGGTCCGCATCACGCAGGGCCTCGGCCCAGTCCGTCGCGATCTCGTCGATCACACCGAGCGCCAGGGCGCGCTCGAGCGGCTCGCGCCGGCGACCGATGCCGACGACATGTCCAACCGCCTGCGCACGCTTCAGCCCGAGGACAAAGGAGCCGCCGATGAGTCCGACTCCGCAGATGACGAGCTTTTCGACCAGGGGCATCGTCCCGGCCCCGCCTCAGCCCAGCGCGCGCCGGAGGGCGGCGATGAAGCGCTCGTTCTCCTCGGGCAGGCCGATCGACACCCGTAGCCAGTGCGGCATGCCGTAGCCGGCAATCGGCCGCACGATCACGCCCTGCTGCAGCAGCGCGCGATTCACGCCCGCGGCGTCGCCGACCTTGAAGGTGACGAAGTTGCCTGCCGACGGAATCCACTCGAGCCCCAATGCGCCGAAGGCCTCGGTGAGCTGGACCATGCCACGACGGTTGAGCTCGGCCGACTGGGCGAGGAACTCGTCGTCGGCCAGCGCAGCCTCGGCGGCGGCCAACGCAACACTGGACACGTTGAAGGGCTGGCGCACGCGGTTCATCAGGTCGGCGACTTCGGGGTGCGCGATCGCGTATCCCACGCGCAGCCCGGCCAGGCCGTATGCCTTGGAGAAGGTGCGCGACACCAGCAGATTGGGAAAGCGCTCGACCCAGGCGATGGCGTCGTAACGCTGCTCGGCCGACAGGTACTCGGTATAGGCTTCGTCGAGCACGACCAGGACGTCCTGCGGCACCTTGGCGAGGAATGCCTCGATCTCGCTGCCGGGAATGAAGGTCCCAGTCGGATTGTTGGGGTTGGCGATGAAGACGATGCGCGTATCCGGCGCGATCGCCGCCGCCATGGCGTCGAGGTCATGGCCGAAATGCTTCGCCGGCACCTCGATGCCGCGCGCGCCGCGCGCCTGCGTCGCCAGCGGATACACGGCGAAGGCATGCTGCGCATAGACGGCGGAACGCCCCGGCCCAAGAAAGGCCAGGGAAGCGATCTCGAGGATGTCGTTGGAGCCGTTGCCGATGACGAGCTGCTCGGCCTTCACGCCGAAGCGGGCGCACAGCGCCGCTTTCAGCGAGAACGCACCGCCATCCGGATAGCGAGCCAGATCAGCGAGCGCGATCCGTACGGCGTCGCGCGCACGGGCACTCATGCCCAACGGGTTCTCGTTGGAGGCGAGCTTGACAATGCTGGCCTCGGCAATGCCCATCTCGCGCGCCAGTTCGGAAATCGGCTTGCCCGGCTGGTAGGGCGTGATGGCGCGAATGTGATCGGGGGCATGGCTCGCAACGCTCATGGCAATCTCCTCGTGGCACGCGGCCGTGTTCGTTCGTCAGGGTGGGCGGGCAGCGGCGCGCCGCCCGCAGGGTCAAATTGCTGCGACGGGATAGGAGCCCAGCACCTTCAGGAAGGCGGCGCGCTCGCCCAACGCCTTCAAGGCAGCCGCCACCGCCGGGTCGCACTGGTGGCCCTGGATGTCGGCGTAAAAAACGTATTCCCACAATCCGGACTGCGCCGGCCGCGACTGCAGCTTGGTCATGTCCACGCCATGCTGCGCCAGCGGCTCGAGCAGCGTGTGAATCGCGCCGGGGCGGTTGGGTGCCGAAAACACCAGCGAGGTGCGATCCTTGCCCGACGGGCCGGCGTCATGGTCGGCGATGACCAGGAATCGCGTCGTGTTGTTCGGATCGTCCTCGATGTTCGGCGCCAGTATGTTCAGGCCGTAAAGCTGCGCGGCAGCCTCGCCGGCGATCGCGCAGGATTCCGGATCCTCGCCCGCCAGCCGCGCGGCCTCGGCATTGCTCGCCACCGGGATGCGCGGCAGGTGCGGCAGGTTGCGGTTGAGCCATTCGTGGCACTGCGCCAGCGACTGCGCATGCGAGTAGATGCGCTTGGCGGCGCCGATGCCGTCGGCGCGCGACATCAGCTGCTGGTGAATGCGCAGATTGACCTCGCCGCACACCTTCACCGGACTGGCCAGCAGCAGGTCGAGCGTGATGCTGACCGCGCCCTCGGTGGAGTTCTCGACCGGGACGACGCCGTAGTCGGTGTTGCCCGCCTCGACCGCGCGGAACACGTCCTCGATCGTCGCCATCGGCATGAAGTTGGGCGCCGAGCCGAACTGCTTGCGGCTCGCGCTTTCCGAGAACGTACCCGCCGGCCCGAGATAGGCCACGCGCTGCGGATGCTCGAGCCCCAGGCAGACCGACATGATCTCGCGGAACACGCTCTTGACCGCATCGGCCGGCAGCGGACCAGGGTTGAGCTCGGCCAGGCGGCGCAACACCTGCGCCTCGCGCTCCGGCCGGTAAAAGGGCGCATTGCCCTTCTTCACCTCGCCCACGCGCTGCGCGCAGCGTGCACGCTCGGACAGGCGGGCGAGGATTTCCTCGTCGAGGCGGTCGATTTCGTTGCGCAGTTTCAGCAGTTCGTCGCTCATGCTCTCGGTCCGTTCGATCAAGCCTTGCGCGCGGCGAAGTCGCGCATGAAATCCACCAGGGCCTGCACGCCGGCAAGCGGCATGGCGTTGTAGATCGACGCACGCATGCCGCCGACCGACTTGTGGCCCTTCAATTGCACCAGCCCCGCCGCCTTGGCCGCCGCCAGGAAGGCCTCGTTGAGCGCCTCATCCTTGAGGAAGAACGGCACGTTCATGCGCGAGCGGCAGGCCGGATCGACCCGGTTCTCGTAGAAGTCGCTGCTGTCGAGGAAGTCGTACAGCAGCTTCGCCTTGGCGATGTTCTGCGCTTCGATCGCCGCCACGCCCCCCTGCCGCTTGAGCCACTGGAACACCAGGCCGGCGATATAGATCGCGTAGGTCGGGGGCGTGTTGTACATCGAGCCGTTGTCGGCCACGGTCTTGTAGTCGAAGGCGCTCGGGCAGTGCGGCATGGCGCGACCCAGCAGGTCCTCGCGCACGATGACGATGGTCAGCCCCGCCGGACCGATGTTCTTCTGCGCGCCACCGAAGATCAGGCCGTACTTCGACACGTCGATCACGCGCGAAAGGATGTGCGAGGACATGTCGGCCACCACCGGCACCTCGCCGCGACCGATCTGCGCCAGATCCGGCTCGAACGGATACTCCACGCCACCGATGGTTTCGTTGGTGCAGGTGAAGACGTAGGCCGGATCGGCCGACAGCTTCCAGTCCGTCACCGGCGGCACGGTGGTGAAGCCGCTCGCCTCGGACGTGGCGGCGATGTTCACTTCGGCGTACTTGCGCGCCTCTTTCTGCGATTTCTGCGTCCACGACCCCGTGACCACATAGTCGGCCACGCGCTTGTCGCCCATCAGGTTCATCGGGATGATCGCATTCTCGGCAATCGCCCCGCCCTGCATGAACAGGATGCGGTAATCGTCCGGCACCGCCAGCAGCGTCCGCAGGTCGGCCTCGGCCTGCGCCGCGATGGCGGTGAATTCCTTGCCGCGATGGCTCATCTCCATCACGCCCATGCCCGAGCCGTGCCAGTCGAGCATCTCCTCGGCGGCCTGGCGCAACACTTCTTCGGGCAGCACCGCAGGACCGGCGCTGAAATTCCACACGCGACTCATCAAGCGTCCCCTTCTTCGCCGGTGGCCGGGGCCTCGCCCTCGGGCGCATCGGCCTGCACATCGGCACCACCGTCGTCCGCATCCTCCGCGGACTCGCCGTTCAGGCGCATGCTTTCGTCCGACTCGGACTCGGCCACCTTCTCGATGCTTGCGAGGAAGGTACCGTCATCGAGGTTGATCAGGGTCACGCCCTGGGTGGAGCGTCCCATCTCGCGGATGCTCTCGACGCTGGTGCGGATCAGCACGCCGCCGGTGGAAATCAGCATGACCTCGTCGGCCGGCTCGACCAGCACGGCGCCGACCAGCTTGCCGTTGCGGTCGCTGGTCTGGATCGCGATCATGCCCTTGGTGCCGCGGCCGTGGCGGGTGTATTCCGCCACCGGCGTGCGCTTGCCGTAGCCGTTCTCGGTCGCCGTCAGCACCGACTGCGACTCGTCCTTGGCCACCAGCATGGCGATCACGGCCTGGCCATCTTCCAGCATCATGCCGCGCACGCCGCGTGCCTCGCGCCCCATCGGGCGTACGTCGGTTTCGGCAAAGCGCACCGCCTTGCCGGCGTCGGAGAACAGCATCACGTCGCACTGGCCGTCGGTGATCGCCACGCCGATCAGGTGGTCGCCGTCGTCGAGATTGACCGCGATGATGCCGGCCTTGCGCGGGTTCGAGAACGCGGTGAGCGCGGTCTTCTTGACCGTACCTTCAGAGGTCGCCATGAACACGAAGTGTTCCTCGTCGAACTCCTTGATCGGCAAGACGGCGGTGATCTTCTCGCCTTCGACCAAGGGGAAGAGATTGACGATCGGCTTGCCGCGCGAGTTGCGCGTGCCTTCGGGCACCTCGTACACCTTGAGCCAGTAGCAGCGCCCGCGGCTGGAGAAGCACAGCACGGTGTCGTGGGTGTTGGCAACGAAGAGATGGTCGATGAAGTCCTCGTCCTTCATCGAAGTCGCCTGCTTGCCGCGGCCGCCACGGCGCTGGGCGCGGTAGTCGGCAAGCGGCTGGCGCTTGAAGTAGCCGGTGTGCGACAGGGTCACGACCATGTCCTCCGGCGTGATCAGATCCTCGATGTTGATCTCGGCGGTATTCATCACCAGCTCGGAGCGGCGCGGGTCGCCGAACTGGTTGCGGATCGCGCCGAGCTCCTCGACGATGATCGCGGTGATGCGTTCCGGGCGCGCCAGGATGTCGAGCAGGTCGGTGATGATGTCCATCACCTCGCGATACTCGCCGACGATCTTGTCCTGCTCGAGGCCGGTCAGGCGCTGCAGGCGCAGCTCGAGGATGGCCTGGGCCTGCGTTTCGGACAGGCGGTAGCCCTGGGCCTGCAGACCGTATTGCGGGTCCAGCCCTTCAGGGCGGTAGCTGTCGGCGAGCGCACGCGACAGCATTTCCTCCACCAGCGCCGAGCGCCACTCGCGCGCCATCAGCTCGCGCTTGGCGTCGGACGGCGTGGGCGCCGCCTTGATCAGCGCGATGATCTCGTCCACGTTGGACAGCGCCACCGCCAGGCCTTCGAGCACATGGCCGCGGTCGCGCGCCTTGCGCAGTTCGAAGATGGTGCGGCGGGTGACGACCTCGCGGCGGTGCTCGAGGAAGCACACCAGCATCTGCTTGAGGTTCAGCAGGCGCGGCTTGCCGTCGACCAGCGCCACCATGTTCATGCCGAAGCTGTCCTGCAACTGGGTGTGCTTGAACAGCTTGTTGAGCACGACCTCGGGCATCTCGCCACGCTTCAACTCGATCACCAGGCGCATGCCCGACTTGTCGGACTCGTCGCGAATCTCGCTGATGCCCTCGATCTTCTTCTCGTTGACCAGCTCGGCCATGCGCTCCTGCAAGGTGCGCTTGTTCACCTGGTAAGGCAGCTCGTCGACGATGATCGCCTGGCGGTCGGTCTTGCCGATGGGCTCGAAATGGGTGCGCGCACGCATGATCACGCGGCCGCGGCCGGTGCGGTAGCCCTCATGCACGCCATGCAGGCCGTAGATCAGGCCGGCGGTCGGGAAGTCCGGCGCCTTGACGATCTCGATGAGGGTCTCGATGTCGGTATCGGGATCTTCGAGCAGCTTCAGACAGGCGTCGACCACCTCGCCCAGGTTGTGCGGCGGGATGTTGGTCGCCATGCCGACCGCAATGCCGCTCGAACCGTTGATCAACAGGTTCGGGATGCGCGCCGGCATGACGAGCGGCTCTTTCTCCGAGCCGTCGTAGTTCGGTCCGAAGTCGACCGTCTCCTTGTCGATGTCGGCCAGCAGCTCGTGGCCGATGCGCGCCATGCGGATTTCGGTGTAACGCATCGCCGCCGCGTTGTCGCCGTCGACCGAGCCGAAGTTGCCCTGGCCATCGACCAGCATGTAGCGCAGCGAGAAGTCCTGAGCCATGCGCACGATGGTGTCGTACACCGCGGTATCGCCGTGCGGGTGGTACTTACCGATGACGTCGCCGACGATACGCGCCGATTTCTTGTAAGCGCGGTTCCAGTCGTTGGACAGCTCGTGCATTGCGAACAGCACGCGCCGATGCACGGGCTTGAGGCCATCGCGCGCATCCGGGAGTGCCCGACCCACGATCACGCTCATCGCGTAATCGAGGTAGGAGTGCCGCATCTCCTCTTCAAGGCTGATCGGCAGGGTTTCCTTGGCGAACTGAGTCATGCTGGGAGCGGACGTGCCGCGTTTACCAAAACGCGAAATATTAACACGCGCGCCCCCTGCCCGCCCCGCCTCGGGCATCGGCGCACGTCCGACCCGCTATCGGGTCAGCAGCGCGATGGCATCCTCGCGCCAGAAACGCAATGCTGCGTAATACCCCTCCCACACGCAGCCATTGCAGCCGCGTCCGCAGCAACTATCCGGCACCGGCGGAGGCGCCCGCAGGGCGACACCACGATCCGTCAACGCCAGCTGCACCCGGCACACCAGGACCTCGGCCTCCGCGCGATTGCGCATCGGCAAGGCAGCCAAATCACTCGTTTGCATCCATCGAACCCCTGGCTGAAAAAACACGCCTTTCGACCCTTGAAATCTCCTTGCCGGCCCCAATGTAGCAGCGTCAGGAATTTACGGGAGCCCCATCCATGCAGGAACAGAACCCTTCGACGCCGCCCGCCGACGAACTGCAAGCCCAGGCCGCTGCCGCCGCGCAGACCGTTGCCGACGCCGATCCGACGATCGACGCCATGCCCAGCCTGGAAGAGAGCCTGCGCCAGGCCGAGCTCAAGGCCGCGGAGCATCACGACGCCTGGCTGCGCGCCAAGGCCGAGACCGAGAACGTGCGCCGCCGTGCGCAGGACGACATCGCCAAGGCATCCAAGTTCGCCGCCGAGAAGTTCGCGACCGCGATGCTGCCGGTGAAGGACAGCCTGGAAGCCGCCCTCGCGGTGGAGAACCAGACGGTGGAGAAACTGCGCGAGGGCGTCGAGCTGACGCTGAAGCAACTCGTCTCCGCCTTCGAGGGCGCCAACCTCGCCGAAGAGAACCCGCTCAACCAGAAGTTCGACCCGAACAAGCACCAGGCGATCAGCGCGGTCGAATCCGACGCCGAGCCCAACACCGTGGTCACGGTGCTGCAGAAGGGCTACCTGCTCAACGAGCGCGTCATCCGCCCGGCGCTGGTGATGGTGGCGAAGGCCAAGGGTCAGTAAGGAATCTGCGCGCTGCCGCTTGAAACCGGACTGCGCCACCCCATATTCGATCCAGACCGGCGCGCAACGAGCAGCGCCTCCCGAATACAGACTGAAAAGGAACACTCATGGGCAAGATCATCGGCATCGACCTCGGCACCACCAACAGCTGCGTTTCCGTGATGGAAGGCGGCAAGCCGAAGGTCATCGAGAACTCCGAAGGCGCACGCACGACCCCCTCGGTGGTCGCCTACGCCGAGGACGGCGAGATCCTGGTCGGCGCACCGGCCAAGCGTCAGGCGGTCACCAACGCCAAGAACACCCTGTTCGCGATCAAGCGCCTGATCGGCCGCCGCTTCGAAGAGAAGGAAGTGCAGAAGGACATCGACCTGATGCCCTTCACCATCGTCAAGGCCGACAACGGCGACGCCTGGGTGGAAGTGCGCGGCAAGAAGATCGCGCCGCCGCAGGTCTCCGCCGAAGTGCTGCGCAAGATGAAGAAAACCGCCGAGGACTACCTCGGCGAGGAAGTGACCGAAGCGGTCATCACCGTGCCGGCCTACTTCAACGACAGCCAGCGCCAGGCCACCAAGGACGCCGGCCGCATCGCCGGCCTGGAAGTCAAGCGCATCATCAACGAGCCGACCGCGGCCGCGCTCGCCTTCGGCATGGACAAGAAGCCGGGCGACTCCAAGATCGCGGTGTATGACCTCGGCGGCGGCACCTTCGACATCTCGATCATCGAGATCGCGGACCTCGACGGCGAGCACCAGTTCGAAGTGCTGGCGACCAACGGCGACACCTTCCTGGGTGGCGAGGACTTCGACCAGCGCATCATCGACTACATCGTCACCGAATTCAAAAAGGAACAGGGTGTCGATCTGAAGAACGACGTGCTCGCACTGCAGCGCCTGAAGGAAGCGGCCGAGAAGGCCAAGATCGAGCTGTCCTCGAGCCAGCAGACCGAGATCAACCTGCCCTACATCACCGCCGACGCCTCGGGTCCGAAGCACCTGGCGATCAAGATCACCCGCGCCAAGTTCGAAGCGCTGGTCGAGGACCTGATCGAGCGCTCGATCGAGCCCTGCCGCATCGCGCTGAAGGACGCGGGCCTCAAGGTCTCGGACATCGACGACGTGATCCTGGTCGGCGGCCAGACCCGCATGCCCAAGGTCATCGACAAGGTGAAGGAGTTCTTCGGCAAGGAGCCGCGCCGTGACGTGAACCCGGACGAGGCCGTGGCCGTCGGCGCCTCCATCCAGGGCGGCGTGCTGCAGGGCGAGGTCAAGGACGTGCTGCTGCTCGACGTCACCCCGCTGTCGCTCGGCATCGAGACCCTGGGCGGCGTGATGACCAAGCTGATCCAGAAGAACACCACGATCCCGACCAAGGCCTCGCAGGTGTTCTCGACCGCCGATGACAACCAGTCGGCCGTGACCATCCACGTGCTGCAGGGCGAGCGCGAGATGGCCTCGGGCAACAAGAGCCTGGGCCAGTTCAACCTCTCCGACATCCCGCCGGCGCCGCGCGGCATGCCGCAGATCGAGGTCACCTTCGACATCGACGCCAACGGCATCCTGCACGTGTCGGCCAAAGACAAGGCCACCGGCAAGGAGAACAAGATCAAGATCCAGGCCAACTCCGGCCTGTCGGACGAGGAAGTCGAGCGCATGGTGCGCGACGCCGAGGCGCACGCCGAGGAAGACAAGAAGGCGCACGAGCTGGTCGACGCACGCAACCAGTGCGACGCGCTGATCCACTCGACCAAGAAGGCCCTGGGCGAGTACGGCGACAAGCTGTCGGACGACGAGAAGTCCAAGATTGAAGCCGCAATCAAGGACGCCGAAGAGGCGATCAAGAGCGGTGACAAGGACAGCATCGAAGCCAAGAGCCAGGCGCTGGCGACGGCTGCGCAGAAGCTCGGCGAGCAGATGTACGCCCAGGCCCAGGCCGAAGGCGGCGCCCAGGGTGCCGCGGGCGGTCAGCAGGCCGGTGGCAAGGCCGACGACGCCGACGTGGTGGATGCGGAATTCACCGAAGTGAAGGACAAGAAGTAATCGTCACTCTGGCGAATCCTTCGTGGCCGAGCCCCGCCGGAGCCCTGCTCCGGTGCCGGCTCGGCCTTTGCTTGATACCAGACTGAGCGACGCACCATGTCCAAAAGGGATTACTACGAAGTCCTCGGCGTCAACCGCGACGCCGGCGACGACGAAATCAAGAAGGCCTACCGCAAGCTGGCCATGAAGTTCCACCCGGACCGCAATCCGGACAACAAGGAAGCCGAGGAGAAGTTCAAGGAGGCCAAGGAGGCCTACGAGATGCTCTCCGACCCGCAGAAGAAGGCGGCCTACGACCGCTACGGCCACGCCGGCGTCGACCCGTCGATGGGCGGCGGCGGTCAGGGTTTCGAGGGCGGGTTCGCCGATGCCTTCGGCGACATCTTCGGCGATCTGTTCGGCGGCGGTCGCGGCGGGCGTTCGAACGTCTATCGCGGCGCCGACCTGCGCTACAACCTCGAGATCACGCTCGAGGAAGCCGCGCGCGGCGCCGAGAAGACCATCCGCATCCCCACCGTCGAGGAGTGCGGCACCTGCCACGGCAGCGGCGCCAAGCCCGGCACCCAGCCCAAGACCTGCCCCACCTGTAACGGCCACGGCCAGGTGCGGGTGCAGCAGGGCTTCTTCTCGATCCAGCAGACCTGCCCGAAGTGCCACGGCAGCGGCAAGATCATCCCCGACCCCTGCCGCGACTGCGGCGGCGCCGGACGGGTGAAGAAGCACAAGACGCTGGAAGTGAAGATTCCTGCGGGTATCGACGAAGGCATGCGCCTGCGCCACGCCGGCCACGGCGAACCGGGCGTCAATGGCGGCCCGCCGGGCGACCTCTACGTCGAGATCCACATCCGCAAGCACGCGGTGTTCGAGCGCGACCACGACGATCTGCACTGCGAGATGCCGATCAGCATCACCACCGCGGCGCTGGGCGGCGAGATCGAGATTCCGACGCTGGAAGGCATGGCGCGCCTGAAGATTCCCGCCGAAACGCAGAGCGGCAAGGTCTTCCGCCTGCGCGGCAAGGGCATCAAGAACGTTCGCAGCCACGTGCATGGCGACCTGCTGTGCCATGTGGTGATCGAAACGCCGGTGAACCTGACCGAGCGCCAGAAGGAACTGCTGCGCGAGTTCGAGGAGATTTCCAGCGGCAACGCCGACCGCCACAACCCCAAGGCCAAGGGCTGGATGGACAAGGTGCGCGATTTCTTCGGGAATTGAGGGCCAGCAGAGGGCCTTCGACAGCCGAAGCCTGAGCACCTCCACCTGACAAAACGCCCGCTCCTGCGTCACCGCAGGGCGGGCGTTCTGCTATCCAGCCGGGTCAGCCCGGGTCCGCCGGCAAGGCCCAACCGCCATCGGGGCAGCGTGCGCCGCCGTCGTCGTTCAGGCGCGGCGCCAGGTCGTGCCGCCGGGACCATCCTCGAGGATCACGCCGGCCTCGGTCAGCTCGGCGCGGATGCGGTCGGCCTCGGCGTAATCCCTCGCCTTCTTCGCGGCAGCGCGGGCGGCGATGCGGGATTCGATGGTTGCGGCATCGAGTCCGCCGGCATCCGGCGTGCCAGCCTGCAGGAAGGCGACGGGGTCGCGCTCGAGCAGGCCGAGCACACCGCCCAGCGCCTTCAGCTGGCGCGCAAGCCCGGGGGAGATGCTGCGATTGACCTCGTTCGCCAGCTCGAACAGCACGGCGACCGCCTCGGCGGTATTGAAGTCATCGTCCATCGCGACGCGGAAGCGCTTCGCGTGTGCCTCGTTCCAGTCGACCTCGACCGCCCCCTCGACCGGCACGTTCTTCAATGCGGTATAGAGACGGGTCAGCGAACTGCGTGCGTCCTCGAGGTGGGCATCCGAGTAGTTCAGCGCGCTGCGGTACTGCGCGCGCAGGATGAAGAAGCGCACCACCTCGGGGTCGTACTTCTGCAACACCTCGCGGATGGTGAAGAAGTTGCCGAGCGACTTCGACATCTTCTCGTCGTCGACGCGCACGAAGCCGTTGTGCATCCAGTAGTTCACGAAGGTGTGGCCATGCGCGCCCTCGGACTGGGCGATCTCGTTCTCGTGGTGCGGGAACTGCAGGTCCATGCCGCCGCCATGGATGTCGAAATGGTCGCCGAGCAGGTCCGAGCTCATCGCTGAGCACTCGATGTGCCAGCCGGGGCGGCCCTCGCCCCACGGCGACGCCCACTTCACCTCGCCCGGTTCCTCGGTCTTGGCGTGCTTCCACAACACGAAGTCGAGCGGGTCGTTCTTGTCCTGCGCCACGTCGACGCGCTCGCCGGCGCGCAACTCGTCCAGCGACTTGCCCGACAGCTTGCCGTAGCCGTCGAACTTGCGCACCGCATAGCACACGTCACGGTTGGCGGCAACGTAGGCCAGGCCCTTCTGCTCGAGGCGCGAGATCAGGCTCTGCATCTGCGCGACGTAGTCGGTCGCGCGCGGCTCGTGGTCCGGCCGCAGCACGCCGAGCGCGTCGGCGTCCTCGTGCATCGCGGCGATGAAGCGGTCGGTGAGCTGGCGGATGGTCTCGCCATTCTCCTGCGCGCGGCGGATGATCTTGTCGTCGATGTCGGTGATGTTGCGCACGTAGGTCACGTCCAGCCCGCTCGCCCGCAGCCAGCGCGCCACCATGTCGAACACGACCATCACACGTGCATGCCCGAGATGGCAGAAGTCATACACCGTCATGCCGCAGACGTACATGCGGACCTTGCCGGGTTCGATCGGGGTGAAGACTTCCTTGTTGCGCGACAGGGTGTTGTAGATCGTGAGCATCGGGAGAACTGGGAAACGGGTCGGAAAACCACGCTGGCAGCGCGATTGTGGGGGGTGGGCCTTGTTGCTAGAATCTTGCGTCGTTCTGCAGCCTTGGGCCCGCAACGGCAGGCCGCAAATATACCACGGCCGCCTTGCCCGCCATTTCGTCCGCCCGTCCTGCCGGACAAGGGCCGCACGGCTCGCGACATCCTCCCATTCAGCCCAGGGCCAGACGGCCAAGCACCGGAGATTCCATGAGAAAGCACCTGATCGCCTTTGCCGCGCTCGCCACGACCGCACTGAGCGCGCTGGCCGCCAATCCGATGGTCGAACTGAAGACCAACCAGGGCGAGATCGTGGTCGAAGTCTTCGCCGACAAGGCACCGAAGTCGGCAGAAAACTTCGTGCAGTACGTCAAGGACGGCCACTACAACGGCACCGTGTTCCACCGTGTCATCGACGGCTTCATGATCCAGGGCGGCGGCTTCGACGCCGACATGAAGCAAAAGAGCACCCGCGCGCCGATCGAGAACGAGGCCAAGAACGGCCTCAAGAACGAGCGCGGCACGCTGGCCATGGCCCGCACCGCCGATCCGCACTCGGCGAGCTCGCAGTTCTTCATCAACCTCGTGCCCAACACCTTCCTCGACTACCCGTCGCGCGACGGCTGGGGCTATGCCGTATTCGGCAAGGTCGTGAAGGGCATGGACGTGGTCGACAAGATCGGCAAGGTCGCCACCGGCAACCGCGGCTTCCACCAGAACGTGCCGGTCGAAGCCGTCGTCGTCGAGAGCGCCCGCGTGCTCGAGGCCGCGGCGAAGAAGCCGGCCAAGTAAGAACACGCTACAAGACGCCCGCCGCGCCCGAGCGCGGTGGAGACACAATCACCCAGGAGAACGACACATGGCAGTCAAACTGCACACCAACCACGGCGTCATCACCCTCGAACTCGACGCGGAGAAAGCGCCCGTCACCGTCGCCAACTTCCTCGCATACGTCGAGGCGGGCCACTACAACAACACCATCTTCCACCGTGTCATCGACGGTTTCATGATCCAGGGCGGCGGCTTCGAGCCGGGCATGAACCAGAAGCCGACCGGCGAGCAGATCAAGAACGAAGCCGACAACGGCCTCAAGAACGAACGCGGCACCATCGCCATGGCCCGCACCCAGGCACCGCACTCGGCCACCGCGCAGTTCTTCATCAACGTCGCCGACAACGACTTCCTCAACCACACCAAGCCTGACCTGCAGGGCTGGGGCTACTGCGTGTTCGGCCGCGTCACCGAGGGCATGGACGTCGTCGACGCCATCCGCAAGGTCAAGACCGGTTCCAGCGGTTTCCACCAGGACGTGCCGAAGGAAGACGTGGTCATCGAGCGCGCCGAAGTTGTCTGATTCCTCGCACGACGGCAACGCGACACCCGCCCCGGGCGGGTGTCCGCAGCCCATGCCGGAAGCCGTCCATGCGGCGCTTCCGGCATTGTTCATTTCGGACCTGCATCTCAACGAGGACGAGCCGGCCAACGTCGACGCCTTTCTCGGCTTCCTGGCAGGCCCCGCGCGCCGGGCGGCGAGCCTCTTCATCCTCGGCGACCTGTTCGAGTACTGGGCGGGCGACGACGACCTCGCCACGCCCTTCAATGCACGCATCGCTGCCGCGATCCGCGCGCTGGCCGATGGCGGCACGGCGGTCTTCTTCATGACCGGCAACCGCGACCTGCTCGCCGGTCGCGGATTCGCAGAAACCATCGGCGCCACCCTGCTCGACGACCCTACGCTGGTGCGCTTCGGCAACGCCGGCACCTCGGCGCTGCTACTCGCGCATGGCGACGCGCTATGTACGGACGACCACGCCTACCAGGCCTTCCGCCGACAGGTGCGCGACCCTGCATGGCAGGCAGGCTTCCTCGGCCAAGCGCTCGCCACGCGCAAGGCCTTCATCGCCTCGCTGCGCCAGCAGAGCGAGACGGCCAAGGCCGAGAAGACGATGGAGATCATGGACGTCAACGCCGACGCGGTCGCCACCCTGCTGCGCACGCACGGCTACCCGACGCTGGTACACGGCCACACCCATCGGCCGGCTTGCCATCGCTTCGAGGTGGATGGCCACGCCTGTGTCCGGCATGTGCTGCCGGACTGGCACGGGCAGGCCTGCGGGCTGGCGTTCGACGGGCGGGATTTCACGCCCTTCTCTAGGTAGGCCGCACCAAGGCCCACGACCCGCCGGGCCTGCACGGGGAATTCCTTCTGCAGGCTGCGGAACTCGCCCTTCGGGCTCGGACAGTCCTCGCCTGCGCCAGGAATACCCCGCGCATTCCCGGCTACCGCGGTGACGGCTCCATCTTCCCAGGGGTTGGGATGTGGCCTAGCGCGCCAGTCCGCGCGCCAGATCTGCCTTCAGGTCCTCGACCGACTCCAGCCCCACCGCCACGCGCAGCAGGCCTTCGCCGATGCCGGCCGCGGCCCGAGCCTCGGGCGAGATGCGACCGTGCGTCGTGGTCGCGGGGTGGGTGATCGTAGTCTTGGTGTCGCCCAGGTTGGCGGTGATCGACATTAGACGGGTCGAGTCAACCACCTTCCACGCGGCATCGCGTCCGCCTTCGACGTCGAAGCTGACGATGGCGCCGCCGGTCTTCTGCTGCCGCATCGCCAGTTCATGCTGCGGATGCGAAGGCAGGCCGGGGTAGTAGACGCGGGCGACGCCCGGCTGCGCCTCGAGCCAGCGCGCCAGATCCAACGCAGACGCCGACTGCGCCTCCATGCGCAGGCGCAGCGTCTCGAGCCCCTTCAGGATGACCCAGGCATTGAACGGAGAGAGCGTCGGTCCGGCCGTACGGAGGAACTTGAACACCTCATCGGTGACCGCCTTCCGGCCCGCGACGGCACCGCCCAGCACCCTGCCCTGCCCGTCCAGATACTTGGTCGCCGAGTGCACGACGACGTCGGCGCCGAACTCCAGCGGACGCTGCAATGCGGGCGAACAGAAACAGTTGTCGACCGCCAGCAGCGCGCCCGCCTCGTGGGCGATGGCCGCGACGCCGGCGATGTCGACGACCTCGGTCAGCGGGTTGGATGGCGTCTCGATGAAGAACAGCCGGGTGCGCGGGCGGACGGCATCACGATAGGCATTGAGGTCGGTCGCCGGCACGAAGCTGGTCTCGATGCCGAACTTCGACAGGATGTTGCCGAACAACTGCTGGGTCGCGCCGAACAGGCCGTTCGATGCCACGACGTGGTCCCCCGCCTGCAGCACCGCCATGGCCAGCGACAGGATCGCCGACATGCCGGAGGCCGTGGCCACGCACGCTTCGGCCCCCTCGAGTGCAGCCAGCCGGGTCTGCATGGCGGTGACGGTCGGGTTGGAGAAGCGGGCGTAGACGTTCCCCTCCTCCGCCCCAGAGAAGCGGGCTGCGGCCTGCGCCGCGCTCTCGAACACGAAGCTCGAGGTCAGGTACATCGCCTCGCTGTGCTCGCCGAACTGGCTGCGGTTGATGCCGGCACGAATCGCCAGGGTGTCGGGATGAAGGCTAAGGTCGTCGGGAAACGTCATCGGGGTCGGTCAGGCTGGTGGCGGCCGCCTGACGGCCGCCCGATTGTCGGTTGAGCGATCGGCTCAGTGGTCGGGGTTCGATGCGAGGTTGAGATCCAGCTGACCTCCGTCGTCGTCGTGACCATCGTTCTTCGACGGCTTGGCCTGCCCGCGCTGGTTCTCGACACCGCTCAGGTATTCCGCGGTGATGTCGCCGGTCACGTAGCAGCCATCGAAGCACGAGGTCTCGAAGAAGTTGATCGACGGGTTGAGTGCCCGCACCGCGGCCTTCAGGTCGTCGAGATCCTGATAGATCAGGCCATCGGCCCCGATCTCGCGGCAGATCTCGTCTTCGCTGCGGCCCGATGCGATCAGCTCGCCCCTTGTCGGCATGTCGATACCGTAGACGTTCGCGTAACGAACCGGCGGCGCGGCCGAGGCCAGGTACACCTTGGTGGCGCCGGCCTCGCGCGCCATGTTGACGATCTCCTTGCTCGTCGTGCCGCGCACGATGGAGTCGTCGACCAGCAGCACGCTCTTGCCCTTGAACTCCTGGTGGATCGTGTTCAGCTTCTGGCGCACCGACTTCTTGCGCGTGGACTGGCCCGGCATGATGAAGGTGCGGCCGATGTAGCGGTTCTTGACGAAGCCCTCACGGAACGGCAGGTCGAGGCACTCGGCCATCTGCATCGCCGAAGGACGGCTGGAATCAGGAATCGGGATCACGACGTCGATGTGGACGTTCGGCATCGTGCGTCTCATCTTGTCGGCAAGATACTCGCCCATCTTCATGCGCGACTCGTACACCGACACGCCGTCGATGATCGAATCGGGGCGCGCGAGATAGACGAACTCGAACATGCAGGGGGCCTGCACGGTCTTGCTTGCGCACTGGCGACTGTGGAAATTGCCCTGGGTGTCGATCAGCACCGCCTCGCCCGGGGCGATGTCGCGCAAGAGCTTGAAGCCAAGCACGTCCAGCGCCACCGACTCGGACGCCACCAGCCACTCGGTGCCCGCTTCGGTGTCGTTGCGACCGATCACCAGCGGACGGATGCCGTAGGGGTCGCGGAAGGCCAGCAGGCCGTAGCCGGCGATCATCGCCACCACACCGTAGGCGCCACGACAGCGGCGATGCACACCCGCCACGGCGCGGAACACCGCGTCCTCGTCGAGCTTGAGACCGTTGCAGGCCGCCTGCAGCTCGTGGGCCAGCACGTTCAGCAGCACTTCGGAGTCGCTGCTGGTGTTGATGTGGCGCAGGTCCGACAGGAACATCTCGCGCTTGAGCGCCTCGGAGTTCGTGAGGTTGCCGTTGTGCGCCAGCAGCAGGCCGAAGGGCGAATTGACGTAGAACGGCTGCGCCTCGGCGGCGTTGTATGCCGAACCTGCGGTGGGATAGCGGACGTGTCCGATGCCCCAGTTGCCCTCGAGATTGCGCATGTTGCGCGTGCGGAACACGTCACGCACCAGGCCCGACCCCTTGTGCATGTGAAAGCGCCCGCCTTCGGATGTGGCGATACCCGCCGCATCCTGGCCCCGGTGCTGCAAGACCTGCAGCCCGTCATACAGCAACTGGTTGACCGGAGAGGTGGCAACGACCCCGAGAATTCCGCACATGGAGATTTACGCCTATCTGAATCGAATCTTGTCGGCCACCACACCGGGCAGCCAGGGTTTGGCAGCAAGTACTGCCGTTTCCATCGGTGGCGAGAACAACGCCTGCGTCCACCAGGGTTCACGTGACACACCAGCCAGGCCGCCGATCAGCACGACGACGAAGGCCACCAGAAGCCCTCGGGCAATGCCGAAGATCGCGCCGAAGAAGCGGTCCGTGGCACCGAGCCCGGCCGCCTTCAACAACTGGCGCAGAAGAAAGCGCAACAAAGCCGCCAGAATCAGGACACCGATCACCACCAGCGCACCGCCGGCGACCTGTCGCCACATCGGCTCGACAATCAGCCCGACAAAGACCTGCGCTGCCTGTTCGTTATAGCGCCACGCCGCATACAGTGCGACCACCCACGCGACCACCGCCATGATCTCGCTGACCAGGCCGCGCCACATGCCGATCGCCGCCGACAGTGCGAGGATGGAGAGGAAAGCGTAGTCGAAGACCGTCATGCTCGTTCTTCAGCGCGGAGTCACAACCGTGCTGAAGCCCAGGGTCTTCAACTGTGCAGCCGTCTTGTCTGCCGCCGCGCGTCCGGCCACGGGGCCGACGCGGACACGCGTGACATTGCCTGCCTGCTCGGTGTAGGCCGGAAAACCCTGCTTCTTGAGGTCGGCGGTGATGCGCGCGGCCTTCGACGCGTCGCTGAAAGCACCGATCTGCAGCACGAAGGCGTCGCCGCGCGCCGGGACTTCGCGCCCTTCAAGCGCCGCGCGCGCGCGCGCAGCCTCTGCGCTTTCGGCCGCGGGCTTCGTCGTGGCCGGCGGTGTCCCGGATTGGGGCGTGGGCTCCGCCCGCTTGGGTTCAGGCTTCGGCGGCTCGGATTTTGCCGGAGCCGGCGCGACGGCCGGTTCTTTGGGCGGCTCGGCCTCACGCGGCGCGGGCGCCGCCGTGGATTCCTCTTCCTCAGGCGGCGGCGGGACGACCGGCGCCACCGCAGCCTCAGGCGCCACTGCGATCGGCCGGGCCTGCGCCGGATCGCGATCGGGGATCGTGATCTGGATATCGCCGCTGGCCGGGCGCGGCTCCTGGTCCATCATCATCGGCAGCACGACCGCAGCCAGCAACGCGAGCGCGACCGCCCCCACCAGGCGTCGCCTTGCGCGTTTCTTGATCTCGAGGTTCTCAGCGTCGCTCACGGAAAGTTCTCGTCAGTGCCGCGCGGCCTTCACCGCCGCCAGGACATCAGCCACCGTCAGGAAGGAGCCGAAGGCAAGGATTCTATCACCCTCGCCAGCCGCCTGCTGCGCCGCAGCAAACGCATCCGCAGGCGCGTCGAAACACCGGATGTCGGCCTCGACACCCGCGGCACGCAAGCGCTCGGCAAGCGCCTCGGCCTTGAGTCCGCGCGGCCCGGGCAGACCGGCAAGCAGCCAATGATCTACCCGCCCCTTGATCAGGTCGACGACACCCTCGACATCCTTGTCATTGAGCATGCCGAAAACCGCCCACGTCTCGGGATAGAAACCCATGCTCCCCAGGTTCTCGGCAAGCACGCCGGCCGCCTGAGGATTGTGCGCGACGTCGAGCACCACCGCGGGACGCCCCGGCAGCACCTGGAACCGGCCGGGCACATCGACCAGCATCAGCCCCTGGCGGATCGCCTGCATGGACACGGGAACGCGATCGCGCAGCGTCTCGAGCACAGTCATGACCGCCGCCGCATTGAGCAACTGGTTCACGCCGCGCAGCGCCGGATAGGCGAGCCCGCCGCGCTTGACCAGTGCCCCCCTGGCAGGCGGTGTTTCGTAACGCCAGTAGCCCCACTGCTGGCGATCACCGCCAAAGCCGAAGTCGCGCCCACTGACCCACAATTGCGCCCCGATGGCCTCGGCATGGGCGAGCAGGGTTGCTGGCGGCTGCGGGTCACCGCACACGGCCGGGCGACCGGAACGGAAGATGCCTGCCTTCTCGAACCCGATCGCATCGCGACTGTCACCGAGGTAATCCATGTGATCCAGCGCGATACTTGTCACCAGCGCACAATCGGCATCGAACACGTTGACCGCGTCGAGCCGCCCGCCGAGACCGACCTCGAGGATGATCACGTCCGGTCGGGCCGCGCAGAAGACGGACCATGCCGCCAGCGTGCCGTGCTCGAAATAGGTCAGCGGCGTGTCGCCACGCACGGCCTCGACCGCGGCAAACCCGGCGACCAGCGCCTCATCGTCGACGTCCTTGCCGTCGATGCGGACACGCTCGTTGTACTTCAACAGGTGCGGCGAGGTGTAGCAGCCGACCCGGTAGCCCTCGGCCAGAAGGATGGCCTCCAGCATCGCGCAGCAGGAACCCTTGCCGTTGGTGCCGCCGACGGTGATCACCACCGCATCGGGATCAGGCCCGAGCGCAGCACGCACGGCCGCAACCCGGTCGAGCCCGAGGCGGATGCTCTGCGCGTGGCGTTGCTCGAGCAGCTGCAGCCAGCCATCAAGCGTCTGCGGCAGCGCGGAAATCGACGCACTCATCAGGCAGCGCTGGCGGCTGGCTGGCGCAGCAGGAGGCTTAACATGCGCGCCAGTTCTGCACGCATCTCGCGGCGGTCGACGATGACGTCGATGGCGCCCTTCTCGAGCAGGAACTCGGCACGCTGGAAGCCCTCGGGCAGTTTCTCGCGCACCGTCTGTTCGATGACCCGCGGACCGGCGAAGCCGATCAGCGCGCCGGGCTCGGCCACGACGATGTCGCCCATGAAGGCGAAGCTGGCCGAGACGCCGCCCATGGTCGGATCGGTCAGCACGGTCACGAACGGCAGGCGGCGTTCCGCCAGCCTGGTGATCGACGCGGTGGTCTTGGCCATCTGCATCAGCGAGAAGAGGCCTTCCTGCATGCGCGCCCCGCCGGATGCGGTGATGCAGATGAAGGGCACGCGCTGCTCATACGCCGCCTTGGCGCCGCGCACGAAGCGCTCGCCGACCACCGAACCCATCGAACCGCCGAGGAACTCGAACTCGAAGCAGGCGACGACGACCGGCACGCTCTCGATCGCGCCCTGCATGACCACCATCGCATCGGCCTCGCCCGTATCCGAGGTGGCCGTCGACAGGCGTTCGGGATACTTGCGCGAATCCTTGAACTTCAGCGCATCGACCGGCACCACTTCGGCGCCGATCTCGAACCGCCCTTCGGCATCGAGCAGCAGGTCGAGGCGCTGGCGCGCGCGCAGCCGATGATGGTGGCCGCACTTCGGGCACACGCCCTGGTTGCTGTCGAGATCGGAACGGTACAGGACCGCCTCGCAGGCGCCGCACTTGCTCCACAGCCCTTCCGGAATCGACGACTTGCCACGGGCAGCGCTGTCGCTGCGCTTGATCTTGGGCGGCAGCAGCTTCTGCAACCAGCTCATGGGGTTACTCCTTTCGCCGGCCCGATCGTGTCGAGCGCCTCGCGGATGCCACGCATGAATGTGGCGACCCGTTGTGCGGCCTCATCACGCGGGCTCTGTTCAATCACTTCGATGATGCGGCTGCCGATCACCACGGCGTCGGCGACGGCGCCGATGCGTTGCGCGCTGTCGGCGTCGCGGATGCCGAAACCGACGCCGACCGGCATGCCCACGGCCGCGCGGATCAGGGGAATACGGCGCGCGACTTCGTCGATGTCGAGCTTGCCGCTACCGGTCACGCCCTTCAGCGACACATAGTAGATATAGCCGCTGCCGACCGCCGCGACATCGGCAAAGCGCTGCGCCGAAGAGGTCGGTGCCAGCAGGAAGATCGGATCGAGACCCGCGCCCTTGGCCGCGGTCGCAAACGCGACGGACTCCTCCGGCGGATAGTCGACGACGAGCACGCCATCGACACCGGCGTCGCGCGCGGCACTCGCGAAGGTCTCCACGCCCATCGCCTCGATCGGATTCGCGTAGCCCATCAGCACGACCGGGGTGTCGGTGTTCTCGACGCGGAAGGCGCGCACGATGTCGAGCAGCTTGCGCAGGCTCATGCCCTGCGCAAGCGCGCATTCGGATGCACGCTGAATGGTCGGGCCGTCGGCCATCGGGTCGGAGAACGGTACGCCGAGCTCGATGATGTCGGCGCCGCCCTCGACGAGCGCGCGCATCAGCGGCAGGGTCAGCGCCGGCTCGGGAAAGCCCCCGGTGACGAACGGGATCAGCGCCTTGCGGCCTTCGCCTTGCAGGCGCTTGAAAACGGTCTGGATTCTTGACATGTCTCGATCACACTACGGGCCGCAGCGCGGCCCGTGGCAGGTTCAGAACTGGATGCCGGAACGCTCGGCGACGGTGTGCATGTCCTTGTCGCCACGGCCGGAGAGATTGACCAGCAGGATTTGGTCCTTGGGCAGCGTCGGCGCGAGCTTTGCCGCATAGGCCAGCGCATGCGAGGACTCGAGCGCCGGAATGATGCCCTCCAGCCGGCACAGCTTGTGGAAGGCCTGCAACGCCTCGTCGTCGGTGATGCCGACGTAGTCCGCGAGCGCGGCATCCTTGAGCCAGGCGTGCTCGGGACCGACGCCGGGGTAGTCGAGCCCTGCCGAAATCGAATGCGTCTCGATGATCTGGCCGTCCTCGTTCTGCAGCAGGTAGGTGCGGTTGCCGTGCAGCACGCCGGGACGCCCGGCGCTCAGCGAGGCCGAGTGGCGTCCGGTCTCGATGCCGTCGCCCGCCGCCTCGACGCCGATGAGCTTGACGCCGGGCACACCGATGTAGGGGTGGAAGATGCCCATCGCATTCGAGCCACCGCCGACGCAGGCGATCACATAATCCGGCTGGCGCCCCACCATCTCGGGCATCTGCACCAGGCATTCCTTGCCGATCACCGACTGGAAGTCGCGCACCATCATCGGATAGGGGTGCGGGCCAGCCACCGTGCCGATGATGTAGAACGTGTCGGCGATGTTGGTGACCCAGTCGCGCATCGCCTCGTTCAGCGCATCCTTGAGCGTCTTCGAGCCCGACTCCACCGGCACGACGGTGGCGCCGAGCAGCTTCATGCGGTACACGTTGGCGGCCTGGCGCTTGACGTCCTCGGCGCCCATGTACACCACGCACTCCATGCCGTAGCGTGCCGCCACGGTGGCTGTCGCCACACCATGCTGGCCCGCGCCGGTCTCGGCGATGACGCGTGGCTTGCCCATGCGCCGGGCCACCAGGGCCTGGCCGATGCAGTTGTTAACCTTGTGCGCGCCGGTGTGGTTCAGGTCCTCGCGCTTCAGGTAGATCTGCGCACCGCCGAGGATCTCGGACCAGCGCTTGGCGTGGTAGATCGGGCTCGGCCGGCCCACGTAGTGCTTGAGTTCGTATTCGAACTCCGCGACAAAGGCCGGATCGCTCTGGCAGGCTGCGTAGGCTTCGCGCAATTCGGCCAGGGCCGGCATCAGGGTCTCGGCGACGAAGATGCCGCCATAGGGGCCGAAATGCCCGCTCGCATCGGGAAACTGGTAAGGCGTATCAGCCATCTGCATGTCGAACTCCGGCGATGAATGCGGCGATCTTCACCGCATCCTTGATTCCCTTGGCGCTTTCCACGCCGCTCGAAACATCCACCGCCCAGGGGCGGACGCGGCGCACGGCCTCGACGACATTGTCGACGTCGAGACCGCCGGAAAGCACCAACGGTCGCTCGAATCCCTCAGGAATCAGCGACCAGTCGAAAGTCTTGCCCCCGCCGCCATAGCCATCGACGAACGCGTCGACGAGAATGCCGCTGGCGCGCGGATGCAAAGATGAGAATTCTACCAGATCGACCCCTTGCCGCATTCGCGCTGCCTTGATCCAGGGCCGCCCGTGGCGCGCGCATTGCGCGTCGGTTTCGTCGCCATGAAACTGCAGCAGCTGCAGTGGCACGCGCTGCAGCACGGCATTGACCTCGGCCTCGGCAGCATTGACGAAAAGGCCGACCGAGGTCACGAAGGGCGGCAACAGCGCTACAAGCTCTGCGGCCTGCTCGATGCCGACCGCGCGCGGACTGTGCGGATAGAACACGAAGCCGATCGCATCGGCGCCGTGTTCAACGGCTGCGCACACGTCTTGCGGCCGCGTGAGGCCGCAGATCTTGATTCGGGTACGGGACATTCAGACGAGGGGAAGCTGGGGCAGCGCGATGATACGCCCATCGTTGGGGAGCGACCAGCGCGGCGGATAGCTCACGCCGCAAAGGTAGAGACCGTCGGGCGAGAAGGTCGGCGCCGCATGCGTGCGATCGCGCGCCAAGAGCAGTTCGTTCATCCATTCGACCGGGTAACGCCCCTTGCCCACATAAACCAGCGCCCCGACGAGGTTCCGGATCATGTGATGCAGGAAACCATTGGCGCGGAAATCGAACAGCAGGTACTCGCCCTGCCGCGCGACCCGCGCCTCGTGCATCACTTTAATGGGCGTCTTGGCCTGACACCCCGCGGCACGAAAGGAAGAAAAATCGTGCGTCCCGACAAGACAGGCGACGGCTTCGGCCATACGCTGCTCGTCGAGTGCGGGATGAAACCAGCCGACCCGCCCCGCCAGCATCGCAGGCCGGGTCGGCGCATTGTGCAGAATATAGCGGTACTGGCGCTCGGTCGCGAGAAAGCGGGCATGGAAGGTCTCGTCCACCTCCACGGCCCAGCGCACCACCACGGCAGGAGGCAGCAGCGCATTCACCCCACGCACCCACGCCGACAGGGGACGGCGCGCCGACGTATCGAAGTGCGCCACCTGGGCACTGGCATGGACACCCGTATCCGTCCGCCCCGCGCAGTGCAGCCTGAGCGGCTCCGCGGCAATCTCCGACAGCGCGCGCTCGAGCACATCCTGCACCGTTCGCCCGTGCGCCTGGCTCTGCCAGCCGCAGAATGCATCGCCTGCGTACTCGACGCCGATCGCGACTCGCATCATGCCACTCCCCAACCTAGCGCGAATACGACGAGGACACAGGCGACCGCGACATCGCCACGGCCAAAACGCTCCCGTACAAGCTGAATCGGCGGCAAGGCTTCCTCCGCCGCCTCGTCCCGCAGCCACTCCTTCCAGTGAATCGGCGCTGCGCCGCGCGGCGACGCGTCGACGAACCGCAGCACCAGCAGCAACCGCAATGCAACGTCGCGAGCGTTCAGGCCGATCACTTGCCAGGGTCGGGCCAGACTGTACAGGCCTCCGACCAGTCGCTCGAGCGGCAGGCGTTCGAGCAGCAACGCGACCGCACTGACGACGATGACGAGGCGACCGACATGAACCAGCGCCATCGCGACGCCCTCGCGCGTCGGTGAGAAACCAGGCCATTCTGCGAGCAGCGCCTCACCCGGCGTAAACCACCCGAACAGCACGACGATGGCGATCGCCAGCACCCTGACACGCCGCAACAACCGGATCACGCGCGCCCTGGACAACATGAGTGCGCAGAAGAGGCAGGCCGTGACGAGCAGCCCGAGCACGGCGGACGGCACGAACTGCACCGACGCGACGCCGACAAACCACAACAGGAGAAGGAAACCGGAATGCATGCGCGTAAACGGCGAAGCCGCCGCGGGGCCTGGGCCCTGCGGCGGCAATGGAATTGAAGCTCAGGTCAGGCGGGCGATCATCTCGCGCGCGGCCGCCTGCTGCTCGGCGGAGCCATCCCGCACGACCTCCTCGAGCAACTCCAGCGCCCCCTCCTTGTCACCCATGTCGTCGTAGGCACGGGCAAGCTCAAGCTTGGTGTCGACTTCATCCCCACCGGACGCTGCCGGGGCATCGCCGAACTCGCTCTGGGGTGTCAGCTCGCCGAGCTGGGTGGCCTCCATCGACTGGGCTTCGGCATCGTCCGCTTCAGCTGCCGCGTCCAGCGAATCGAGGTCGAGGTCGATCGACGTCAGGTCCAGCCCGCTCGGCGCCGCGGCAGCCGGCTGGAGCGGCGTATCGATGTCGAAATCGAAGTCGAGCAGACTGCTGTCGAAGCTCGTCTTCTCCAGGTCAACCAGCGCCTCGGACGTCTTCCCGGGCTCCGAAGACGCCGCAATCGACTCTTCCGCATCCGACTGAAGCAGCGCATCGCTCTGCAACACGGTGGCGTTCATATCGGGGGAAGGCGCCCCGCCACCGAGGTCAAGGTCGGGCAGCTCGAAATCGAGTGCCGCTGCCAGATTGTCGTCACTGGCAACGATGGTGGCCGCAGAGGAATCGAAGTTCGCGACTTGCGGTTGCGCAGCGTCGAGTGCTGCGGGCGCCACAGGCGTTTCCGGCTCGCCGAGATCGAGATCGAACGAGAGACCGCCATCGCTGCCGGTCGTTGCGATCGAAAGATCTTCCGGCTCGGTCGAAGCAGCCTGAACGTCCTCCCCGAGATCGAGTTCGAAGTCGATCACGCCCGTATCGACCGGCGCAAACTCGTCGGCAGGCGTCTCGAGATCAACCCCGGCTGCGATCGCGGCACTCAAGCCCTCGAGGTCGGGCGCCGCACCGTCGGGCTTGTCACCCGCAAACTGACGCAGATCGCCCGGGACGGTCCATGTGTCGCGCATCTGCGACTGACTCGGCTCAACCGGCCCGCTCGACGAGAAATCCAGGCTGGACAAGGAGGCAGCCGGCGCCGCCTCTTCCAGGGTATCGACACGCGTCTCGACCCCCTCCGCCTGCGGCATCGAATCCGTTGCCTGAGGCGAAGTCAGGGCACTTGCCACGCCTGCCGCAGCCGCCACGCCGACGGTCGCGACCGGCGCGATACCCGAGGGCACCTCGGTGGTGGGCGCGATGGATTCGTCCGCACTCCCCTGCTCGGCATAGAGCGGGTTGTCGGCGTCGAGCTTGCGCCCCATGGTCGCTGCCTTGTCCCATTCGCGGCCCTGGCCGTTCGTACGGGAGAACAGTTCGGTCGCCACCGTTTCGAACTCGCGCGCACTCTTGCGCAGCGAGTAGATCTCGAGCAGCTTGAGATAGATCGCAAGCCGCGAAGGGTCTGCCTTCAGCGCATCCTGGAGGATCTCCTCGGCCTGTGCATCCCGGCCATAAGCCATATACACGTCGGCCTCGGCCACCGGATCGACACCTTCGTCCGCATCGATGGCCGAAAGCCCCGACTGGCTGAAATCGGTCTGGATGATGCTGCTTGCGCCGGTATCGACGCTCTGCCCACCCGTCGCCGAGAAGACGCCTGGACCGCTGGGCGCCAGATCGCCAACCTGCCCACTGCCGGACGCCGCCTTGCGGCGCCCGCGCAGCTTGAATCCCGCGTAACCCAGCAACAGGGCCAGAATACCTGCACCGCCGGCGACTACGGTCGGATCGGACATCATCGACTCGACCAGACCAGGCTCGGGAACGGGTTCGGGCGGCGGACGACGGACCGGACGCTTGGGCGCCGGCTTGGCTTCTTCCTGGGCGGCCTGGGGCGCAGACTGAACTGGCTCCGCGGGCGGCGCAGCCTGCGGCTCGACCGCCTGGGGCTCGACAGCCTGGGGCGCTCCAGCGGCAACCGGCGCAGCGGGCGCCTCCTGGCTGGCCCCAGCAACGGGCGCAGGCGCCGGCGGCGCCACCGCACCTTCTTGCAGCTGAGCCAGCGTGCCACTGCGCAGCTCAAGGAGCTTCTGCATGTCGCGCACGCTTTGCTCGAGCTGCCTCAGGCGGTCGTTTGCCTCCTCGAGCGCCTTCTCGCGCGTGGCGAGCTCCTCCTCGAGCGCCTGCAGCCGGATGTCGGCTTCGGTGCCAGGCGCACCCGCTGCCTGACTGCGCGAAACCTTGACCTGGTCGGCCGTCTCGGCGACCGGCGCGGGCTCCTCGACCTTGGGAACGATCCGACCGGCGCTTTCCTGCTGTGCTTCCTCAGCGACAACCGGCGCACGCTGCGCGGAAGCGGTTGCAAGGCTGCGGCGGTATGCTTCGAAATCGGCCGATTGCGCACGAATTTCGCGCTTTGCCTCCACCGAAGAAACGCTCAACGCTTCATCCACGCTCGGCACGTTCAGCACCGAACCCGCACGAAGACGATTGATGTTGCCGCCGTCAAACGCGCCCGGGTTGGCCCGAAAGAGGGCAACGAGCATCTGATCGAGGGTCACGCCAGGAGGCGTGTTGGCAGCAGCGATCCGCCGCAGCGTGTCGCCGCGACGAACCGTGTAGGCATCAGGGATCGCCGACGTGGCGGACGGCACCGCTGGACGGACCGCCGGCTGCAGTGGGCGCGCGGCAGGCGTGGCGGGCGCATCCACCGCCGCGGCCAGTGGCCGGGGCGCGGCAAGGTCAACGGGATCGAGCAGGAACGTGTACTCGCGCGCCATGCGCCCGTTGGCCCAGTTCAGTTCGACCAGCAGGTCGACGAACGGATCGTTGATCGGGCGATCGCTGGACAGGCGGATCACGGGACGCGAGGCACGCGTATCCACACTGACCCGGATGGCGGAAACCGCCGAGGAGTAGTTCACGTTTGCCTGCCGGAACGCCTCGGGAGAAGCGATACGAGCCGTCAAGGACTGCAGTTCCTGTGCCGTGGCACTGACCTGGATCTCTGCGCGCAAGGGCTGCCCCAGGCCGCTGAAGACGTTGATCTGCCCCATTCCTGCGGCCTGAGCCCCTAGCGGAATCGCGGCGATCGCGACAGCGATCACGGATGCCCTGAGCGACTTATTCATCGTGGTCTTCAAACTGCAACTCCCCCGAAAGCCAAGCTTTTTAATCATATGCATCATGACGTGGCTTAGGAATCTAGCATTTTCCCGGCCTTGGCGCATCAATCCGCGATGATTCGCAGTGTTTTGTCGTGAATTAGTTACGTGCACGCTGGAATGCCATCGAAAAGACAAAGGGGCCAGTGGCCCCTTTGTTCATCGGACGTTTCTCGTGCGCTCAGCGCTCGAGCAGGATGCGCAGCATGCGGCGCAGCGGCTCGGCTGCGCCCCACAGCAGCTGGTCGCCGACGGTGAACGCGCCGAGATACTCGGGGCCCATCGCCATCTTGTGCAGACGGCCGACCGGGATGCCCAGCGTGCCGGTGACGGCCGTCGGGGTCAGTTCGCGCTCGGTGATCTCGCGGTCGTTAGGCACGACCTTCACCCACTGGTTGGCGCCCGCGATGATCTCGGTGATCTCGTCGAGCGGCACGTCCTTCTTCAGCTTGATCGTCAGTGCCTGCGAGTGGCAGCGCATCGCGCCGATGCGCACGCACAGGCCGTCGATCGGGATCGAGCCCGGACTGCGGAAGGCCGGGTTGCCGAGGATCTTGTTGCACTCGGCACCGCCCTTCCATTCTTCCTTGCTCTGGCCGTGTTCGACCGGCACGTCGATCCAGGGGATCAGGCTGCCAGCGAGCGGGGTGTTGCGGAAGTTCTTCTTCGGGAAGCTGTCCGAGCGCATGGTCTCGGCGACCTTGCGGTCGATTTCCAGGATGGCCGAGGCCGGGTCGGCGAGCAGATCCTTGACCGAGTCGTGAATGGTGCCCATCTGGCTGATGAGTTCGCGCATGTTCTGCGCGCCGGCGCCCGAGGCCGCCTGGTAGGTCATCGCCGAGATCCACTCCACCAGGCCGTGCTTGAACAGGCCGCCCAGGCCCATCAGCATCAGCGACACGGTGCAGTTGCCGCCGATCCAGTTGCGGCCGCCCTTGGCGAGCGCGGCGTCGATGACGTTGCGGTTGACCGGATCGAGGATGATCACCGCGTCGTCGTTCATGCGTAGCGCGCTGGCGGCGTCGATCCAGTGGCCGTTCCAGCCGGTGGCGCGCAGCTTGGGGAAGACTTCCTTGGTGTAGTCGCCGCCCTGGCAGGTGATCACGATGTCGCAGGACTTCAGCGCGTCGATGTCCGTCGCGTCCTGCAGCGGCGCGGCGGCTTCCTTGCCGCCGAAGGACGGCGCCTTGCCACCGGCGTTCGAGGTGGAGAAATAGACCGGCTCGATGAAGGCGAAGTCGCCCTCTTCCACCATGCGCTGCATCAGCACGGAACCGACCATGCCACGCCAGCCAACCAGACCGACTCGATTCATGTTCATCACTCTCTACAAAAACGATTCTTCGAAAACCCTTGCAGGCGCATCAGCTTACAGCGCGGCGAGCACCGCGTCGCCCATCTCGCGCGTCCCAACCTTCCTGGTGCCCGGCTCGTAGATGTCGCCGGTACGGTACCCCTGGGCGAGCACCTTCTTGACTGCATTCTCGACGCGCTGCGCAGCCGCTTCCTGATTGAAGGTATAGCGCAGCATCATCGCCGCAGACAGGATGGTGGCGAGCGGGTTGGCCAGATTCTTGCCCGCGATGTCGGGTGCAGAACCATGCGAGGGCTCGTACAAGCCCTTGTTGTTGGCATCCAGCGAGGCCGAGGGCAGCATGCCGATCGAGCCGGTCAGCATCGAGGCCTCATCGGACAGGATGTCGCCGAACATGTTGCCGGTGACCATCACATCGAACTGCTTGGGCGCGCGCACGAGCTGCATCGCGGCGTTATCCACCAGCATGTGGGTGAGCTCGACGTCCGGGTAGTCCTTGGCGACTTCCTCGGCGATGTCGCGCCACAGCTGGGTGCATTCGAGCACGTTCATCTTGTCGACCGAGCACAGCTTCTTGCCGCGCTTCTGTGCCGCCTCGAAGGCCACCTTGAGGATGCGACGGATCTCGTACTCGGCGTAGATCATGGTGTTCCAGCCCACGCGCTGCTGCGTGCCGTTGACTTCTCGCGTCTCGATGCCGCGCGGCTGGCCGAAGTAGATGTCGCCGGTGAGCTCACGCACGATCAGGATGTCCAGACCAGCAACGATCTCGGGCTTCAGCGACGAGGCATTGGCCAGTTCGGGATACAGGATCGCCGGGCGCAGGTTGGCGAACAGGCCGAGATCCTTGCGGATGCCGAGCAGGCCGCGCTCGGGGCGCTGCTCGCGCGGCAGCGTGTCCCACTTGGGGCCGCCGACGGCGCCGAGCAAAACCGCATCGGCTTCGCGTGCGAGCTTCTGGGTGGCCTCGGGATACGGGGTGCCGGTGGCATCCACCGCGCAGCCGCCAAGCAGCCCTTCCTCCATCTCGAGCTTCAGGTCCAGGGCCTTCAGCACGCGCACGGCTTCCGCCATGATCTCGGGACCGATGCCGTCACCCGGCAGCACGCAAATCTTCATCGAATCGTCTTCCTTGGTTCGGTGAGCCGTACGGGCTCAGGCAAAGTAATACGGGTGTTCGGCGCGGCGCTTGTCTTCGAACGCGCGGATCTTGTCTGCGTGGCGCAGCGTCAGGCCGATGTCGTCCCAGCCGTTGAGCAGGCATTCCTTGCGGAAGGGGTCGATGTCGAAACCGATCACCCTGCCGTCGGGGCGCGTGATGGTCTGCGCCGCCAGATCGACGACCAGGCGGTAACCTTCGCTTGCCTCGCACTGGCGGAACAGTTCGTCCACTTCCACCGCATCCAGCTTGATCGGCAGCAGGCCGTTCTTGAAGCTGTTGTTGAAGAAGATGTCGGCGAAGCTCGGCCCGATCAGCACGCGGAAACCGTAGTCCTCCAGCGCCCATGGTGCGTGCTCGCGCGAACTGCCGCAGCCGAAGTTGTCGCGCGTCAGCAGGATCTGCGCGCCCTGGTAGCGCGGCTGGTTGAGCACGAAGTCGGGGTTCAGGGGACGCGTGCTGCAATCCTGGCCAGGCTGACCAACGTCGAGATAGCGCCACTCATCGAAAGCGTTCGGACCGAAGCCGCTGCGCTTGATCGACTTCAGGAACTGCTTGGGGATGATCGCGTCGGTGTCGACGTTGGCACGGTCGAGCGGCGCGACCAGACCGTCGAGTCGGGTAAATGGCTTCATTACTTCACTGCCCTCTGGATGGCCTCGCCACCCTTTTCGATGTCCTTGCCGACACCCTGGACGGTGTTGCAAGCCATGGAGACGAAGCCGGCCACCAGCGCGGCGACGACCAGTGCAAGTTTCTTCATTGCATGCTCCTCAATCTTGATCAAACCGGCGCTCAGGCCAGCGTGCGCACGTCGGCAAAATGGCCGGTCACCGCAGCCGCCGCGGCCATTGCCGGGCTCACGAGGTGGGTACGCCCCCCCGCGCCCTGACGGCCTTCGAAATTGCGGTTCGAGGTCGAGGCGCAGCGCTCGCCCGGTTCGAGGCGGTCGGCATTCATCGCCAGGCACATCGAACAGCCCGGTTCGCGCCATTCGAATCCGGCGGCAAGGAAGATCTCGTGCAAGCCCTCCTCTTCGGCCTGGCGCTTGACGAGACCCGACCCCGGCACCACCAGCACGCGCTTGACATTGGCGGCCTTGCTGCGCCCCTTGGCCACGGCCGCGGCTTCGCGCAGATCCTCGATGCGCGAGTTGGTGCACGAGCCGATGAAGACCTGGTCGACCTTGATGTCGGTGATCGGCGTGTTCGGCTCGAGTCCCATGTACTTCAGCGCGCGCTCGACGCCTTCGCGGCGCACCGGGTCCGCCACTGCGGCAGGATCGGGCACACGGCCATCGACCGTAGTGACCATCTCGGGCGATGTTCCCCAGGTGACCTGCGGCAGGATGTCTTCGGCCTTGAGTTCGACAACCTTGTCGAACTGCGCGCCTTCGTCGCTGTGAAGCGTGCGCCAGTAGGCAACCGCCTGATCCCAGGCTTCGCCCTTGGGCGAAAACGGACGATTCCTGAGGTAGGCGATGGTCGTCTCATCCACGCCGACCATACCCGCACGCGCGCCCGCCTCGATCGCCATGTTGCAGATCGTCATGCGGCCTTCCATCGACAGCGCGCGGATGGCGCTCCCGCCGAACTCCATCGCGAAGCCGGTGCC
Source organism: Thauera sp. 63 (assembly GCF_000310165.2). Classification (NCBI taxonomy): domain Bacteria; kingdom Pseudomonadati; phylum Pseudomonadota; class Betaproteobacteria; order Rhodocyclales; family Zoogloeaceae; genus Thauera; species Thauera sp. 63. The sequence continues at coordinate 73,218 of NZ_AMXC01000010.1, read as the reverse complement.
ACCGGCAGTGCCGATCTTGCCGATGATGGCGAGCACGATGTCCTTCGCGGTCACGCCCTTGCCGAGTTGCCCGTCGACCTTGATCAGCATCGTCCGGGACTTCTTCTGCAGCAGGCACTGCGTGGCCATCACGTGCTCGACCTCGGAGGTCCCGATGCCATGCGCCAGACAGCCAAAGGCGCCGTGCGTGGACGTGTGCGAATCGCCACAGACGACGGTCATGCCCGGCAGTGTCGCGCCGTTCTCGGGCCCGATCACATGGACGATGCCCTGGCGTTCGTCCTTGAACGGAAAGTAGGCGAGCGAGCCGACCTCGCGGATGTTGGCATCCAGCGTCTCGACCTGCTGACGCGACACAGGATCCTGGATACCGAGATCCCAGTGGTCGGTGGGCGTGTTGTGGTCGGCGGTGGCGACGATCGAGCTGATGCGCCACGGCTTGCGCCCGGCCAGCTTCAGCCCCTCGAAGGCCTGCGGGCTGGTGACTTCGTGCACCAGGTGACGATCGATGTAGATCAGCGCCGTGCCGTCGGCTTCTTCGTGAACGACGTGGCTCGACCAGAGCTTCTCGTACAGGGTTTGAGCTGCCATCCCGTGTAATCCGCGCAAAAAAGAAATCGATTATTTCACAAAGCAGCGAAAACTGACCAGATTGACCCGGACTGATCGATGACAGGCCGTTTCAGCGGCGGACGCCCTGATAAAGCGGCATCACGCGCGCGGCGTATTCGGTCAGATCCCGCTTGCGCGTCGAGTGCGACGGATGCGTCGATAGCCACTGCGGCGGAGCGCCTGCCGACTGCGAGGCCATCTTGTCCCACAACGTGACGGCGGCCCTGGGGTCGTAGCCCGCACGCGCGGCCAGCTCCACGCCCATGCGATCGGCCTCCATCTCGTGCTCGCGCGAATTCGGCAACTCGAACGTCACCTTGGCGACCGTGTTCATCAGGTCCTGCCCCACCTGCCCCACGCCGAGCAGCGCGCCCGCCACCGACACACCGAGCCCCGTTGCCATCGCCTTGGAGACGCGCTCGCGGGCATGCTCGCGCAGGGCGTGGGCAATCTCGTGCCCCATGACCGCCGCAATCTCGTCGTCGCTGAGCTGGAGCCGGTCGATCAGTCCGGTGTAGATCGCCATCTTGCCGCCGGCCATGCACCAGGCATTCAGTTCGTTCGACGTGAATACGTTGACCTCCCACTGCCAGGCGGGTGCATCGGGCCGGAACACGGCCGTCTGCGCCGTCAGTCGCGACACGATGCGGCGCACCCGCTGCACCGTGGCAGCGTCGCGGTTGAGCGCGTTCTTGCGGCGAGCCTCGTCGAGCATCTGCCGGTACTGCTTGTTCGACGCCTGCTCCACTTCCTGCGCCGAAACCATCATCAACTGCGAGCGCTGCACGCCAACCGCGCCGCCCTGCGTCGTCTGCACCGTCTGGCAGGCCACGGTGATCGTGGCCGCCAGCACGGCCGGCAACACGGTTCTCGAAATCGTCCCGATCATTCCTCTCTCCTCACGAAGGGCCAGTCTCGCCGTGCGTCGACGACGGCCATCCGCGCGCCAGCCAAACGAGCCCCGCCAGCGCGAACACGGACCCCAGCGTGAAGGTCCACGCCGCACCGATCGCCTCCCACGTATAGCCGCTGAGCAGGCCGCCCAGCATGCCGCCCGCCCCGAATGACACACTGCCGTACAGGGCCTGGCCTCGCGATTGGAGTCGTCCGGGGAACCAGAGGTTCACCGCGGCAATCGCAGCGGCATGATAGGCACCGAAGGTGGCGCCATGCAGGACCTGGGCGAACAGCAACACCGGCAGGCTGTCAGCCCCCCAGCCGATCAGCACGAAGCGGACGACTGCACAGGCAAAGGAGAACAGCAGGATCGCCCGCAGACTGAAGCGCCGCATGAGCCGCGGCATCAGCATGAAGAGGATGATCTCCGCGACCACGCCGAGGGTCCACATCCAGCCGACCAGCGCCTTGTCGTAGCCATTGTCCACGAGATAGATGGAATAGAAGACGTAGAAGGCCCCATGCGCCGCCGACATCAGGAAGCACGCGCCCAGCAAGGCCCTGACCTCACGCCGGCGCAGCGTCTCGCGCAGGCTGAGCGATGCACGCTCGACATGTGCGGACACGGCCTCGGGGATCGTGAACGAGCACGCCAGGATGCCAAGCAGGATTGCGGCCGTGACCCATAACACCGCATCGATCGCAACGTGATCCAGCACCAGCCCCAATGCCAGCACCGCAACGACGAAGCCGACCGAACCCCAGACACGGATGCTGCCGTAGCGATGCGCCTCGTCGCCGAGGTGCGAGAAGGCGAGCCCTTCGATCAAGGGCAGCGCGGCACTCCAGAAGAAGGCCATCAGGGCCATCGCGGCGAAAAGGCCGCCGAACTCCGTGGTCAGGAAGAAGCCCGAGAAGCCGACCAGGCTCATCAGGGCCGAAAGCCGGACGATCGCCACGCGCATGCCGAGCCGTTCGGCCAGCCAGCCCCACAGGTTCGGCGCCAGGATGCGCATCAACTGCATCAGCGACATCAGCAGCGCGATCTCGGTCGCGCTCAGCGACGCCGCCTGCAGGTACAGCGTGAAGTACGGCGAAAAGGCGCCGACGAAGGCGAAATAGAAGAAGTAATACGCCGACAGGCGCCAGTACGGGAGCATGCGCGCCTGCGCCTCGCGCGAACCGGGAGCGACCGTCAGCGCGGCGACGGCAGGCGCTGCTGTCCCAGTGGCGCGAGCCCGGCAATGCGCGGCGTGTCGGTGCGGACGTCGCCGCACTGGGCGCGATGACGCAGCGCGTGATCGATCAGCACCAGTGCGAGCATGGACTCGGCGATCGGTGTCGCACGGATGCCGACGCAGGGATCGTGGCGACCGTGGGTGTTGACGATGACCGGGTTGCCTGCACGGTCGATGGAGCGCCGATCGAGGCGGATGCTCGAGGTCGGCTTGATCGCGATGCTGGCGATGACGTCCTGGCCGGTGGAGATGCCGCCAAGCACGCCACCCGCATTGTTCGACAGGAAGCCTTCCGGCGTCATCTCGTCACCATGCTCGGTGCCACGCTGCGCAACGGAGGCAAACCCCGCGCCGATCTCGACGCCCTTCACTGCATTGATGCCCATCATCGCGTAGGCGATGTCGGCATCCAGGCGGCCATACACCGGCTCGCCCCAGCCCACGGGCACGCCGCTGGCCACCACGTCGATGCGCGCACCGATCGAGTCGCCGGACTTGCGCAGTTCGTCCATGTAGGTCTCGAGTTGCGGCACGATATCGGCGTTGGGCGCGAAGAAGGGATTGCGATCGACCTCGTCCCACGACATGAACGGGATCTCGATCGGCCCGAGCGCCGTCATGCAGGCCCGGATCACGATACCGTAGCGCTCATGCAGCCATTTCTTCGCGATCGCACCTGCCGCCACGCGCACTGCGGTCTCGCGCGCCGAAGAACGGCCGCCGCCACGGTAGTCGCGGATGCCGTACTTCTGCCAATAGGGGTAATCGGCGTGTCCCGGGCGGAAGGTATCGGCGATGTTGCCGTAGTCCTTGCTGCGCTGGTCCTGGTTGCGAATCAGCAGTGCGATCGGCGTACCGGTGGTCACGCCCTCGAATACCCCGGACAGGATCTCGACCTCGTCGGGCTCGCGACGCTGGGTCACGTGACGGGAGGTGCCGGGCTTGCGCCGATCCAGTTCGATCTGGATGTCAGCCGCTGTCAGTGCCAGTCCCGGCGGGCAGCCATCGACGACGCAGCCGATCGCCGGGCCGTGCGACTCGCCAAAGGACGTGACGGTGAATAGGGTACCGATGGTGTTTCCGGACATGACTTTCCTGCCTGATCAGCAATGAACCCGCTGCCCCACGGGGCGCAGAGGAACAAGAGGGGGATGGGGCGCGAGTCTAGCACGCGCCCCATCCCCTTCGGCCACGGCGCACGGGGCGCCGGCCAGCGCTCAGTGGAAGAAGTCTTCCAGGCGTTCGAACACTTCGTGCTCCGCCCCATGGCGACGCACCGCGAGCACGTCCTCCAGCTTTTCAACCTGGCGGACCATCTGCTCGAGGCGCTGGTCGTCGAACACGAGCAGCCAGATGCGCGAGCGCCTGCCGTCGGAAACCGGCATGCACAGAATGCCTTCGACGTTGAAGGCGCGGCGCGCAAAAAGATTGCAGATGTGGCTCATCACCCCGGCGTGGTTATTCACATCGATCTCTAGAATGACCTTTGCGTGGCCGGCTTGCGGCAGCGGGTCGGCAACTTGTTCGATCATCATCAGCCTCCGATCATTTCGGTGTTGGCGGCACCCGGCGGCACCATGGGATAGACAAACTGCTCGCGATCGATCGTCGCGTGGATCAGGCACGGTCCGGGCGCATTCAGCGCCTCGGCCAGCGCGGCACGGGGATCGTCGGCCTTGTCGAGGTCGATGGCCGGCACGCCGAAGCCTTCGGCGATCTTCACGAAATCGGGTTCGGTGCGGTACCTGGACGCGAACTGGCGCTTGCCGTAGAACAGCGCCTGCTGCTGGTACACCAGACCCAGCGCATTGTTGTTCATGAGCACGACCTTGAGGTTGAGCCCCTCCTCGGCCAGTGTCGCAAGCTCCTGGATGTTCATCTTGAAGCTGCCGTCGCCCGAGAAGCACACCACCGTGCGCTCGGGCTCGGCCAGGGCGGCGCCGATTGCCGTCGGCAGGCCGAATCCCATCGTGCCCAGCCCGCCCGAGGTCAACCACTGGCGCGGACGGCGGAAAGGATAGGCCTGAGCGACCCACATCTGGTGCTGACCCACGTCGGTGGCAACCACCGCCTCGTCGTCGAGCGCGTCGGCGACCGCCTTGATCAGGCCGTAGTGACTGCGCGGATCGTCGCTGCCCGGGAGCTGCATCGGAAACCGCTGCTTGAGATCCGCGACCTGCGCCAGCCAGTCGGTGCGCAGCACGGCCTTGACACGGGGCAGCAGGGCCTCGAGCGCCTCCGTGACATCGGCATGAATCGCGACGTGCGCGGTCTTGATCTTGTGCAACTCGGAGCGATCAACGTCGATGTGGACGATCTTCGCGTTGGGGCAGAACTGGGCGGCCCGGCCGATGGCGCGGTCGTCGAAGCGCGCACCGACGCAGATCAGCAGGTCCGCCTCCTCGAGCACGAAGTTGGTGTAGCGGGCACCGTGCATGCCGAGCATGCCGACCGACAGCGGATGGTCCATCGGCATCGCACCCAGCGCCATCAGGGTCATCGTCGTCGGCAGCGCGCCCTGCTCTGCCAGCGTCACCGCGAGTGCGGAAGCACCGGAATGGACCACACCGCCGCCCAGATAGAGCACCGGTCGCACGGCCGAGTTGATCATCTGCGCTGCGGTATCGATGGCCGCCATGTCCAGCTGCGGCGGCGCGTCGGGCACTGCGGGCGGCGGCAGTTCGTCGACTTCGATCAGCTGGTTCTGCACATCCTTGGGCACATCGATCAGCACCGGACCCGGTCGGCCGGACATGGCGATGCGGAACGCGTCGGGCACGACCTCGAGCAACTCCTGCGCCGAGCGCACAAGGAAATTGTGCTTGGTGATCGGCACCGTGATGCCGTAGATATCCACTTCCTGGAAGGCGTCGGTCCCGATCATGGATTGCGGCACCTGGCCGGTGATGATGACCATCGGAATCGAATCGAGGCAGGCATCGGCAATCGCGGTGACGAGGTTGGTCGCCCCCGGACCGCTCGAGGCGATGCACACCTGGGGCACGCCCGACACCCGCGCCATGCCCTGCGCCATGAAGCCAGCGCCCTGCTCGTGGCGCGCCAGCACGTGCCGGATCTGCGCACTGGCCGACAGCGCGTCGTAGAACGGAAGAATCGCGCCACCGGGGATGCCGGCGATGGTACGCACGCCCTGGCGTTCGAGGAGGCGCACGATCAGTTGCGCGCCGGTGAGTTGAGTCATGATGCTCTCCTTGGTTTTGACTTCAGCGACATCACCGGCGCGGCCCCAGAATGCAAAAACCCCCGCCGGGCTTGCGCGCCGACGGGGGTTTGGAATCCTGCTGTTCGAGTGTTCTGTCCCGTTACGACGCGCGCATGCCTACGCCTACTACGCGTACAGCTACGGAAACGACGGCGAAGAAACGGGTGGAAGAACGCATGATGGCTCGAAATGAATTGCGGGAGAGATGAAAGCACGAAACTGCCGCCTACACAAGCACCCCGTGCATTCCTGATGCGATCACGCGATCACGCGTCTTGTCTCACCGGCCCCTCGCGCAACTCGCGCCGCAGGATCTTGCCCACATTGCTCTTGGGCAGTTCATCGCGGAACTCGACGCGGTGCGGCACCTTGTAGCCCGTCAGATTCTCGTGGCAATAGGCGATCAACGCCGCTTCGGTCAACGCAGGATCCTTGCGCACCACGAAGATCTTCACCGCCTCGCCACTGCGCTCGTCCGGCACGCCGACCGCAGCGACCTCGATCACGCCGGGGTGACTGGCGACCACGTCTTCGACCTCGTTGGGATAGACATTGAAGCCCGACACCAGAATCATGTCCTTCTTCCGGTCAACGATGGAGACGAAGCCCTTCTCGTCGATGACCGCGATGTCCCCCGTGCGCAGGAAGCCATCCGGCGTGAATGCCCGCGCCGAATCGTCCGGACGATTCCAGTAGCCCCGCGTCACCTGTGGGCCCTTCACGCAGAGCTCGCCGCGCTGTCCGACCGGCACCTCGTTGTCGGCATCATCACGCAGGCTGATGTCGGTTGACGAAACCGGCAAGCCGATCGAGTGGTTGAACTCGGGCAGATCGAGCGGGTTGATCGTGACGGCCGGGGACGTCTCCGTGAGCCCGTAGGCCTCGACCAGCGGAATGCCCGTCACCTTCCGCCATTTCTCGGCAACGGCCTGTTGCACCGCCATGCCACCCCCCAGCGCCACATGCAGACTCGAGAAATCGAGCTTGCCGAAATCCGGATTGTTGAGCAGCGCGTTGAACAGCGTATTGACACCGGTGATGGCGGTGAACCTGTGCTTTGACAGTTCCTTGACGAAACCGGGAATGTCGCGCGGATTGGTGATCAGCACGTTCGTCGCACCGATCTTGAAGAAGGTCAGGCAATTCGCCGTGAGCGAGAAGATGTGATAGAGCGGCAGCGCCGTGATGATCAGTTCCTCGCCTTCGCGCACGAACGGCTTGATCCAGGCATGAGCCTGCTGCAGGTTGGCGATGATGTTGCGGTGGGTGAGGATGGCGCCCTTGGCCACGCCGGTGGTGCCGCCCGTGTATTGCAGGAAGGCGATGTCCTCATGGCCGATCTCCACGGCCTGGAGACGATGGCGATCGCCGCGCGCCAGTGCCGCCGCAAAGGTGATCGCCCCATCGAGCTTCCAGGCCGGCACCATCTTCTTGATCCGCCGGACGACGAAGTTGACCAGCGCAGACTTCGGAAACCCCAGCATCTCGCCCAGGCTACTGACGACGACATGCTTGATCGGCACCCGGCCCCGCACCTGCTCGAGCGTGTGGGCGAAGTTCTCGAGGATGACGACCACGTCGGCGCCGGCGTCGCACAACTGATGCTCGAGCTCGCGCGCCGTGTAGAGCGGATTGACGTTCACAACGGTGTAGCCGGCACGGAGCGTGCCGAACAGGGCAACCGGATACTGCAGCACGTTGGGCATCATCAATGCCACGCGCGCACCGCGGGGAAGTTTCAGCTCAACCTGAAGATACGCTGCGAAACGACGCGACAACTCGTCGAGTTCGCCGTAGGTGATGCCCTTGCCCATGCACACGTAGGCCGTGCGCGAACCGAAGCGCGCGACCCCCTGCTCGAAAAGGTCACCTATCGACTTGAACTGATCGACGTCAATCTCAGCCGGTACGCCCTTCGGATAGCTTTGCAGCCAGATCTTTTCCACGCGGTCTCCTCCTTATGCTGGAAATTGCCGACCGGTTCGATCCCGGCCAGCCCCGCCCTCCCAAGGCGTCATGCGGAGCCGCGAGCCGCCGGCTCCACCACTGAATTCCAACGCTCGTCGCTTCCTTGTCTTGTGTGCAGAAGTCGACGTCGGCAGACGCGACGCGCCTGCCATGGAGGGATGGCGAATCCGCCACCACCTGGGACGGTCAGCCCCGAAATCTGATCAGCGCTCTTCTTCCTCCTGTGCCGGCCAGTTACGGATGTAGTTCTTGAGCATCCGGTTCTCGAAGCTCTGCTCTTCCAGCACTGCCTTGGCGACGTCGTGAAAGCTCACGACGCCCAGCAGGGTATGGCCGTCCATCACGGGCAGGTAGCGCTGGTGATGCTCCACCATCATCCGCCGCAACTCGTCCATCTCCATATTTGGGGAAGCCACAAACGGATTCCGGATCATGACCGCTTCGACGGTGAGCGCATGCAAGTCAGCGCTGCCCTTCTGCACGCCTTGCAGGACCTGACGGAAGGTCAACATGCCGACCATCTCGCCGCGCGAGAAGACCACGAGCGAGCCAACATCCTGCTCGTTCATGATCTCGATTGCCTCGGCAACACTCTTGTTGGGTGCGATGGTGAATAGCACCTTGCCCTTGATGGCGAGAATCTCGCTTACCAGCATGTTGCTCTCCGTGCCTTGTTCAGTCGCTCGGACCGTGGGTTCGATGCGCCATATTAGTGCATCGCACCGGCGCCGCAAAGGCGGAACCCGGCAGCATCAGCGCTGCAACTCACCCAGCTTGTCCTTGACCTTCGCCCAGTCCGAAGCATCGGGCAACGCATCCTTGCGCTCCACGATGGGCTTCCACTTCTTGGACAGTTCGGCGTTGAGCGCGATGAACTGATGCTGGTCCGCCGGCACGTCGTCCTCGGCGTAGATCGCTTCCACCGGGCACTCGGCCACGCACAAGGTACAGTCGATGCACTCCTCGGGGTCGATTACGAGAAAATTCGGCCCCTCGCGAAAGCAGTCCACCGGACACACATCCACACAGTCGGTGTATTTGCAGCGGATGCAGGATTCAGTCACCACGTAAGTCATTGCTCTCTCCAGCCTGTTGGGTTCGCCGCGTATCGGGGACGCGTGCGCAGGCCACAATATAGTCCAGCCCTTTGCATTTTCGCCACGATCCGCGCGAGCATGCACTGTTTCCTGCGCCAATTTGCTTGACGCAGCCGACTGCATCGCATAACTTTCGACCAAATTCTCCTGAGAAATTCACGTTTCTCTCCAAGGTGCGCGGACCCGCGTACACCTTGCCTCCCCGTACAAGCAGTACCCGCGAGCGTGTTTGCATCGCGTCAATACCCGCCACCCCTGATGTGAGGAATCATGAGCGAGCATATCCACTATGTGACCGACGGCAACTTCGAGTCCGAAGTGCTGCAGTCCCAGACCCCTGTTCTGGTCGATTACTGGGCCGAATGGTGCGGTCCGTGCAAGATGATCGCCCCCATTCTGGATGACGTCGCCAAGGACTACGCTGGCAAACTCAAGGTTGCCAAGCTCAACATCGACGAAAACCAGGACACTCCCGCCAAGTACGGCATCCGCGGCATTCCCACGCTGATGCTGTTCAAGGGTGGCAACGTCGAGGCGACCAAAGTGGGCGCCCTTTCCAAATCTCAACTGACCGCCTTCATTGACAGCAACATCTAAGCCAGACCAAGGTCCGGCCCGTTCTCGCGGTTCTTCGCGCGCCCGTCGCCGCGGCGCGCGCAATCGCGACGGTAATCCCCCCCAGAATCCGCAGACCGAAGACGATCTGTTCGACGTCGACAATGGTGGCGAGGACGGCAACGTCACGCCCCGCAACCCCGACGTCCCCGCCCTTCACCTGTCCGAACTCAAGGCCCTGCACGTCAGCGAACTGCTGCAGATGGCCACTGAAGCCGGCGTCGAAGGCGCGAACAGGCTGCGCAAGCAGGAACTCGTCTTCGCGCTGCTCCGCAACCGTGCCCGCAGGGGCGAACCGATCTGTGGCGACGGCGCACTCGAAGTGCTGCCTGACGGATTCGGCTTCCTGCGCTCCCCCGACACCTCGTATCTCGCGGGGACGGACGACATCTACGTCTCCCCCTCCCAGATCCGGCGCTTCAACCTGCGCACCGGCGACACGATCGAAGGCGAAATCCGCACGCCCAAGGACGGCGAGCGCTATTTCGCGCTGACCAAGCTCGACAAGATCAACGGTCGACCGCCGGAAGAGTGCAAAAGCAAGATCCTGTTCGAGAACCTCACGCCCCTGCACCCGCAGGAATGCCTGAAGCTCGAGCGCGATGTCCGCGGCGAGGAAAACATCACCAGCCGCGTGATCGACATGATCGCACCGATCGGCAAGGGCCAGCGCGGCCTGCTCGTCGCCCCGCCCAAGAGCGGCAAGACGGTCATGCTGCAGCACATTGCCCACGCGATCACGGCCAATCACCCTGACGTCAAGCTGATCGTACTGCTGATCGACGAACGCCCGGAAGAAGTGACGGAAATGCTCCGCTCGGTGAAGGGCGAGGTCGTGGCCTCCACCTTCGACGAGCCGGCCACACGTCACGTGCAGGTCGCCGAGATGGTGATCGAGAAGGCCAAGCGCCTGACCGAACACAAGTACGACGTCGTGATCCTGCTCGACTCGCTGACCCGCCTGGCGCGCGCCTACAATACGGTCGTCCCTGCCTCCGGCAAGGTGCTGACCGGCGGCGTCGATGCCAACGCACTGCAGAAGCCCAAGCGCTTCTTCGGCGCGGCGCGCAACATCGAGGAAGGCGGCTCGCTGACCATCATCGCCACTGCGCTGATCGACACCGGCAGCCGCATGGACGACGTGATCTACGAGGAGTTCAAGGGCACCGGCAACATGGAGCTCCACCTCGATCGCCGCATGGCCGAGAAACGCGTCTACCCGGCGATCAACGTCAACCGCTCGGGCACGCGTCGCGAGGAGTTGCTGCTCAAGCAGGACATCCTGCAAAAGGTCTGGATCCTGCGCAAGCTGCTGTACGGAATGGACGACATTGACGCGATGGAGTTCCTGCTCGACAAGATCAAGGCCACAAAGAGCAACGCCGAGTTCTTCGACGCCATGCGTTCCGGCCGCGGCTAACGCCTGGCATGCTCCGCAAGTACAAACGCCACCCTCGGGTGGCGTTTTCTTTTGGTTCTTCGCGCGATCTGGGGGAAGTAGTGGTTGACGGTTCGGAGGTTGGTAGATTGGCAGTCGCCAAACAAACCGATCCCCTTCCTCTTCCCCGTCATGTGCGATGCTATGTTGGGCGTGGTCTTCTGGGAAGGCCGCCTCGTCGATTCATGCCAGGAGCGAGCCGACGGTTCGCTCCTTCTCACCCTCGCTGAAGACCCCTCACACCGCCCGCGATGTGGGCGCTGCGGTAGCGACTGTGTTCTGCTCCACGAGCGCCGGCGACGCCGGGTGCGCGATCGAGACTGGTTCGATCGACGCGTCTGGCTGGATGTGCCGATTCGCCGCCTCGACTGTTACCAGTGTGGCGCACGGGCGGCCGAGCGCCTGAGCTGGCTCGACACGGGTGAGCGCATCACACACCGATTACGCGCCTGGATCGAGGCGCTGGTGCAGATCCTGCCGATCGCCCACGTCGCCCAACTCACGGGCTTGCACTGGCACACCATCAAGCGCATCGACCATCGGCGTCTGCAGACCCGGTATGGCACTTTCGATGCGCAGGGCGTGCGTCGGTTGGTGATGGACGAGTTCGCGCTGCACAAGGGGCACCGCTACGCGACGGTGATCATGGATGCTGAACGTATGCGCGTGTTGTGGGTCGGCGAAGGCAACAGCCGCGAGGCGATCCGGCCCTTCTTCGAATTGCTGGGCAAAGAGGGCTGTCAGCACATCGAGGCGGTCGCAATGGACATGAACACCGCCTTCGATCTGGAGGTGCGCGCCCATTGCCCGAACGCCGAAGTCGTCTATGACTTGTTCCATGTCGTCGCCCGCTTTGGTCGGGAGGTCGTCGACCGGGTGCGCGTCGATCAGGCCAATGCCTTGCGCAGTGCGCCCGCACAACGTCAGGTCATCAAGCGCTCGCGCTGGTTGCTGCTGCGCAACCGCGACAACCTGGGCAACGAGCAGGCGGTCAAGCTCGAGGAACTGCTGGCGGCCAACGCACCGCTGGCTACCGTCTATCTGCTGAAGACCGCCATCAAGGAAATCTGGTTTGCGCCATCGATCAGAGACGGCGCCCGAAGATGGAAAGACTGGTACCGCCTGGCGATCGAAAGCGGCATCGCGCCGGCGATCGCCTTTGCAAAGCGACTCCGAAAGTACCTGCGTGGCATCCTCGCCTCAGCCATCTTTCCCTTGAACACCAGCATTCTCGAGGGCGTCAACAACCGCATTAAGGTCATCAAGCGTATGGCCTACGGGTTCCGGGATTCAGCCTATTTCTTCCTGAAGATCAAGGCCGCCTTCCCCGGAAAGGCGCGATGAACCTTTCTTTTTCCGCATGCCCGAGCGGACGCATGCGGCACAGGACTCAGCTGTAATCGAAGAAGCCCTTGCCAGTCTTGCGACCCAGATAGCCCGCCTCCACCATCTCGACAAGGAGCGGTGCCGGACGATACTTCGGGTCCTTGAACCCGTCGAACAGCACCTGCATCACCGCCAGCTGGACATCGAGACCAATAAGGTCGCAGAGCGCGAGCGGGCCGATCGGGTGGTTGCACCCCAGCTTCATCGCCTCGTCGATCTCGGCAGCCGTCGCGAGACCTTCGCCCAGCGCGAAGACGGCCTCGTTGATCATCGGGCACAACATCCTGTTCACGACGAAGCCCGGACTGTTCTTGATCTGGACCGGCGTCTTGCCAATCGCCTTGGCAACCGACTCGACTTTCGCGTAGGTCTCATCCGAGGTCTGCAGGCCGCGGATCACTTCCACCAGCGCCATCATCGGCACCGGGTTGAAGAAATGCATGCCGATCACCTGGGCAGAACGCTCGGTCGCCGCTGCAAGCTTGGTGATCGAAATCGACGAGGTATTGCTGGCGAGAATCGCGTCTGCGCGCATTACAGCGTCGAGTTGCGCGAAGATGTCGAGCTTGAGTTCGAGGTTCTCCGTCGCAGCCTCGATCACCAGATCGCAATCAGCGAGAGCCGACACCGCCGTGGCGGTCGAGATACGCGCCATCGCTGCGGCCTTCTGCTCGGCACTCATCTTTTCCTTCTTGATCAGCCGATCCAGACTTGCACCGATCGTCGCCAGGCCGCGCTGCACCTGCGGCTCGCCGATGTCCATCATCACCACGTCGAGACCCGCAACCGCGAAGGCCTGCGTAATGCCGTTGCCCATCGTTCCCGCACCCACCACACCGATCTTGCTGATAGTCATCTCGAAAACTCTCCCAATCAGGTTCGCTACGCGAGCAGGAACCGAGAGATCTCGGACTCCATACCGCTGCGTATGGAGCGTGACTTTAACGGATTTGACCAGCGTGCGCCAGCGAGGCTGGCCGGGCAATAGCCGAGAAGACGGGAAGAATCGGGCGACGCTGCCGAACGCAACGCTGCCTGGGACGTGAACGCGAAAAAGGGAGCCCATGGGCTCCCTTAATCATTTGGCGGAGTGGACGGGACTCGAACCCGCGACCCCCGGCGTGACAGGCCGGTATTCTAACCAACTGAACTACCACTCCGCACCGAACCTGCCGCCGAATATCTCCGGCACTGCAATCTGACTACGCCAGACTGCGATGTTGGCGTCCCCACGGGGATTCGAACCCCGGTTATCGCCGTGAAAGGGCGGTGTCCTAGGCCTCTAGACGATGGGGACTGCGGTACTGCTTTAAAACTCTTGGTGGAGGTAAGCGGGATCGAACCGCTGACCTCTTGCATGCCATGCAAGCGCTCTCCCAGCTGAGCTATACCCCCACAACGAGCCGACGATTATAGCCACCACTGACGCTTTCAGCAAGATCTTCGGCCTATGAAGATCAGACTTTGAGCATGGCCCGACTTAAAACTGGCGGAGTGGACGGGACTCGAACCCGCGACCCCCGGCGTGACAGGCCGGTATTCTAACCAACTGAACTACCACTCCGCACCAAACTGCACCGACGTTCTGCCGGCCCTGCATTCCAGCCCATCCAGGCTGAAACGCCTTGAATTGGCGTCCCCACGGGGATTCGAACCCCGGTTATCGCCGTGAAAGGGCGGTGTCCTAGGCCTCTAGACGATGGGGACTACGTACTGCAACAACTACAACTTCGATTTGGTGGAGGTAAGCGGGATCGAACCGCTGACCTCTTGCATGCCATGCAAGCGCTCTCCCAGCTGAGCTATACCCCCGTCACCGAAGAGCGCGCATTATAGGTCTGCAATTGAACCCTGTAAACACCTTTTTTAGATTTTCTCGTTCGCCCTGCCTGCCCGCACCGTCACATCGAGCACCTTACCGGGATTCATCAGGCCCTTGGGGTCCAGGGTGCGCTTGATGCTTCGCATCAACTCCATCTCGACAGCCGGCTTGTAGCGGAGGATCTCGTCCCGCTTGAGTTGCCCAAGTCCGTGCTCGGCGGAAATCGACCCACCGAGCGAGGCGACCAGATCATGCACGATCCGGTTGGCCTCGCTTGTGCGGCCAACGAATGCGGCGTTTGCCTCCGCCGCCTGCTTGGAGAGGTTGTAGTGCAGATTACCATCGCCGATGTGGCCAAAAGCCACGATACGGACGTCTGGCCACATTTGTGTCAAGCGCTGTCGGGCACGATCGAGAAAATCGGGAATGCGGCTCACCGGCACCGATACGTCGTGCTTGATGCTGACGCCTTCCAGGCGCTGAGCCTCGGAGATGTTCTCGCGCAACGCCCACAAGGCGGAAGCCTGGGCGAGACTGTTGGCAACGACCGCATCGCAGGCGAGCCCTTCATCGACGGCGTGGGACAACGCAGCCTCCAGAAGCGTTCTGGTGTCGGCTGACTCGGCAGGATCGGACAATTCGATCAGGACGCTCCACTCGGGCCGTCCCGGCAAGGGATCGCGGCTGCCCGGGATGTGGGCAAGCACCAGATCCAGCGCCGACCGCCCGACGATCTCGAAGGCGGTGACACGATCGCCGCAGTGTCGGCGCATCAGCCCCAGCATACGCACAGCTGAAACCGGGTCTGGCACCGCCACCCAGGCGGTGGCACGTTGATGGATCGCAGGATAAAGCTTTAGCACCGCGGCCGTGATCACGCCGAGCGTGCCCTCGGCGCCGATGAACAACTGCTTTAGGTCATACCCCGTGTTGTCCTTGCGCAGGCCGCGCAGGCCATCCCACACGCGCCCGTCAGGCAACACGGCCTCGAGGCCGAGCACCAGCTCGCGGGTGTTGCCGTAGCGCAGCACCTGCACGCCGCCAGCGTTGGTCGACAGGTTACCGCCGATGGTGCAGCTACCTTCGGACGCGAGCGATAGCGGAAACAGCCGCCCCGCCTCCACTGCGGCGGTCTGCACGGCCGCGAGCGTGCAACCCGCCTCGACGACGATCGTGTTGTTATCGGCATCGATGTCGCGGATGCGGTTGAGGCGCCCCAGCGCGAGGACGATGGCCTCGCCATCAGCACCCGGCGTTGCCCCGCCACACAGCCCTGTATTGCCGCCCTGCGGGACGATGGGCACTTCGCGCCCGGCACACAGCCTGACGACCGCAGCGACCTCTCCCGTGCTTTCAGGACAGACGACGGCACGCGCTACACCGCGGTAGCGGCCGCGCCAGTCCGTCAGGTAAGGCGCCATGTCGGCAGAATCGGAAAGGACACGCTCGGCGCCGACCACTGCGATCAGGGCACGAATGAAAGGATCCACTCGGAGAACTCCAGGAAGCGCACCCCCACGTGTCGCGGGTGATGACAGTCAGTCGGGATCGTGACCGAGCACGTAGCGCAGCAGCGGTCGCATGCGCATCACGGCGGCCTCTCCCTCGGCGATGGCCTCGGCCGCCCGATGGTAGTCCATCAGCCCCAGCTGACCGACCCTCGGCGAGATCATGACATCGGCAGGCTCGCCCGCGAGCCTGCTCCGTGCGATGCGCACCTGCATGATGTTGATGCTCGAGCTGATGACGGAAACCAGTGACGGCAAGGCCTCGCTACTCGAACTGGCCGGCCGCGGCACCGCCAGTTCGTCGCCGCCTGCGAACCCGAAGCGGGCGAGCAGGCGATCCGTCCAGCCGGCCTCGGTCTCCTCCGCTGGCGTCGGCTCGATGGCGGTATGGCGAAAGGCCCGCCCCACCATGTCCGAACCGAGATCGACGGCGATCACGACATCCGCGCCCATCGCACGGCACAGCGACACCGGTACCGGATTCACCAGCCCGCCATCGACCAGCAGCCGACCATGATGCATGACGGGGGTCATCAGCCCCGGCAACGCGATCGAGGCGCGTACGGCCGCGGAAACACTGCCTTCCTGCAGCCAGATCTCGCGACCCGTCGTCAGCTCGGTGGCGACGCAGGCGAAGCGCGTATCAAGTTCGGTGAAATCGCGATCGACGAAATTGCGCTCGAAGAAACCGATGAGCCTGTCGCCCTTGATGAGCCCGCCACGCAGCGAAACATCGAGCAAGGAGACGACATCCTGCCACTTCAGGGATTCAGCCCATTGCGCGAGCTTGGCAAGATCACCCGATGCCGCGGCGGCACCGACGAAGGCACCGATCGAGCAGCCGCAGATGACCTGAGGAACCACGCCCTCGGCCGCCAGGGCCTTCAACACGCCGAGATGCGACCAGCCACGCGCAGCACCGCTGCCGAGCGCAAGCCCGATTACCGGCGCACGCCCGTGGCCGTCGGCAGGCGACGGCGATTCAGCTACGAGGCGGGCGGGCTGTCGGCTTACAACCACGGCCGGCCTCCGCACTCGGCGCCCGGGGACTCAGTCGAGGCGCTCGGCGTAAAGGTCGTGGACATCGCAATCGGTGATGCGCACGCGCACGAAGTCACCGGCTTCCAGGCCCTCGCCATCGGGAATGACGACCAGGCCGTCGATCTCGGGCGCGTCGCCCGGCGAGCGCGCAAGCGCCCCCTCTTCATCCACCTCGTCCACCAGCACCGTCATCTCGCGACCGATCTTGGCTTCGAGGCGCTGCGTGGAGATGTCTTCCTGGAAGTCCATCAGGCGCGCGCGACGCTCCTCGCGCACCTCATCGGGAACCGCATCCGGCAACTCGTTGGCAGCCGCTCCCTCGACCGGCGAGTAGGCGAACGCCCCCACGCGGTCAAGCTGGGCCTCCTCGAGGAAGTTCAGCAGCATCTCGAAGTCTTCCTCGGTCTCGCCGGGGAATCCGGTAATGAAGGTCGAGCGGATGGTGAGTTCCGGACAGATGCTGCGCCACTTGCGCACACGCTCGAGCACGTTCTCGGCGTTGGCCGGACGCTTCATCGCTTTCAGGATCTTCGGGCTGGCATGCTGGAACGGCACATCCAGATAAGGCAGGATCTTGCCCTCGGCCATCAGCGGAATCAGGTCATCCACGCTGGGATAGGGATAGACGTAGTGCATGCGGATCCAGATGCCCAGTTCGCCCAGCGCCTTGGCCAGTTCGAGCAGACGCGTCTTGATCGGCCGGCCACCCCAGAAGCCGGTGCGGTACTTCACGTCCACGCCGTAGGCCGAGGTGTCCTGCGAGATGACGAGGATCTCCTTGACGCCGGAATCGGCCAGCGCCTCGGCCTCACGCATCACCTCGTGGATGGGCCGGCTCACCAGGTCGCCCCGCATCGACGGGATGATGCAGAAGGTGCAGCGGTGGTTGCAGCCTTCGGAAATCTTCAGGTAGGCGTAGTGCTGCGGCGTGAGCCGGATACCCTGCGGCGGTACGAGGTCGGTGAAGGGATCGTGCGGCTTGGGCAGGTGCTTGTGCACCGCATGCATCACTTCTTCAGTCGCGTGCGGACCGGTCACTGCGAGCACCTGCGGATGCGCGGCCAGGATCACGTCGTCCTTGGCACCGAGACAGCCCGTGACGATGACCTTGCCGTTCTCGTTGAGCGCCTCGCCGATCGCATCGAGCGACTCCTCGACC
Organism: Thauera sp. 63; assembly: GCF_000310165.2. Classification (NCBI taxonomy): domain Bacteria; kingdom Pseudomonadati; phylum Pseudomonadota; class Betaproteobacteria; order Rhodocyclales; family Zoogloeaceae; genus Thauera; species Thauera sp. 63. Next base: position 55,214 of record NZ_AMXC01000010.1, on the reverse strand, counting down.
GCGGCGTCGATGAACCCACAGGTATTGACGACCACCAGGTCGGCATCGTCGTACGAACCCGTGATGCTGTAGCCCTCGGCCCGCAGCCGGGTCAGGATATGCTCCGAATCGACCGTCGCCTTCGGGCAACCGAGGGATACGAAGCCGACGCGCGGCAGGTCCGGTGTCTTGAAAGTGGTCATGCTTGAAGGCCTGTCGGGGTCGGCGCGGCCGCCGTCCACGGCGGCCGTCGGGAAGCTTATTTGCGTACGCCGCTCTTGTCGGCGGCGGCGCCCTGTGATGCGGACGGGTCTTCGCCCGGTGCACCGTAATTCGGAAACTTGAAGCCGGTGAACATGTTGCGCGTCTGGCTTTCGAGCTGTTGCTGCATCTGCTCGAACATCTTCTTCGACTGGTCGACGTAGGCGCCCATCATGCTCTGCAGTGCGGGCCCCTGGAAATTGAGGAACTGCGCCCAGAGGTCCTGTCCGACCGGACTGTTCTCGCCATAAATGGCGCGAGCCTGGTCCTGCAGCTTGCCCTGCATCTCGGTGAACGCCTTGATGTTGCTCTCGAGATACTTGCCCATCATGCCCTGCATCGCATTGCCGTAGAAGCGGATCATGTGCGCGAGCAGGTCGCTGGTAAACATCGGCGCCCCGCCAGCCTCTTCCTCGAGGATGATCTGCAGCAGGATGCTGCGGGTCAGATCCTCGCCGGTCTTGGCGTCGACCACCTGGAACTCCTCGTTGTTGAGTACGAGTTCCTTGACGTCCGCGAGCGTGATGTACGAACTGGTGCGCGTATCGTACAGGCGGCGGTTCGGATACTTCTTGATCAGGCGCGACTGTTCAGACATTTCCCCATCTCCTCTGCGGCGGTCATTCCGCTCTTCAATTTCAAATCGAATTATATCGCGCTGCGAAAAGGAAACCCCGCCAATCGACGGGGTTTCGTGATTTCGAACATGGCACAGTGCAACATCAGCACATGTGCAGGCCACCATTGATGTTGATGGTGGCGCCGGTGATGTAGGCGGCCTTGTCGGACGCAAGGTAGGCACACAGGTCGCCGATCTCGTCCGGACGACCCAGACGCTTCATCGGCACGGTGTCGATGATGCCCTGGCGGATGTCCTCGCGAATCGCCATGACCATTTCGGTGCCGATGTAGCCCGGGGCCACGGCGTTCACGGTCACGCCCTTGGTCGCCAGCTCGGCGGCGAGTGCCTTGGTGAAGCCGAGCACGCCGGCCTTTGCGGTCGAGTAGTTGGTCTGACCTGCCTGGCCCTTCACGCCATTCACCGACGAGATGTTGATGATGCGGCCCCAGCCACGCTCGGCCATCTTGGCCGACACATGATGGGTAACGTTGAACAGGCTGTTCAGGTTGGTGTTGATGACGGCGTCCCACTGGCCCTTCTCCATCTTGGGGAAGAACTTGTCACGCGTGATGCCGGCGTTGTTGATCAGCACGTCGATCGGGCCGACTTCGGCCTCGACCTTGGCGACCATCGCTGCGCAGGATTCGTAGTTTGAGACGTCACCTTCGGCGACGGCGAAATCGAAGCCGAGGTCGCGTTGGGCGGCGAGCCAGGCGTCCTTCTGCTCGAAGCCCGGCAGACAGTTGGCCACGACCTTCATGCCGTCCTTGGCCAGCGATTGGCAGATTGCGGTGCCGAGACCACCCATGGCGCCCGTAACGAGAGCGATTTTCTGCGACATCTTGAATTCCTTCTGGAGCAATTTTCGATACCGAGCGTCCATCACGAAACTGTGCCCGGATGGGGCTTTCGGCGCATTTTGCCGCAGCGCGTCAGCGGCCTTGCCCTTGCATTATAAACACTCTCGACGACTCTTGCTGCAATGCAATACATGGCACAAACCCGTGATGCCAAAAGCAAAACGGCGCGCCCTGTGGGGACGCGCCGTCTCTTGCCGCCTCTCGGGAAACCCGAAATCAGAACATGTGCTGACCGCCGTTGATCGAGATGTTGGCTCCCGTCACGAACGCCGCTTCCTCCGACGCCAGGTAGGCGACCAGGCCGGCGATCTCCTCCGGCTTGCCAAGACGGGAAATCGGGATCTGCGGGAGGATCTTGGAGTCGAGAATCTCTTGCGGGATCGCCATCACCATCTTGGTGCCGATGTACCCCGGCGAGATGGTGTTCACCGTCACGCCGTTGCGCGCCACCTCGAGCGCCAGGGCCTTGGTGAAGCCATGCATGCCGGCCTTGGCCGCCGAGTAGTTGGTCTGGCCGAAAGCCCCCTTCTGGCCGTTGACCGAGGACACGTTGATGACGCGCCCCCACTTGCGCTCGACCATGCCATCCATGACCTGCTTGGTCATGTTGAACACCGAATCGAGGTTGGTGCTGATGACCGCGTCCCAATCGGCCTTCGTCATCTTCTTGAAGGTCATGTCACGCGTGATGCCCGCGTTGTTGACCAGCACGTCGACCGGCCCCACCTCGCGTGTCACCTGCTCGACGCAGGCCTTGGCCGAATCGAAGTCCGCCACGTCGCACGGATAGGCCTTGAAGCCATAGCCCATGTTGTTCATCGTCTGCAGCCACTCCGCCGCCTTGGTATTGCCAGGCGAGTGGGTGGTGACGACGCGGTAGCCCAGCGCGGCGAGCTTGATGCAGATCGCCTCGCCGAGGCCGCCCATACCACCAGTAACCAGTGCAACTCTCGACATACGCCTCTCCTCTCCCTAATCGGGTTCTTCTGGGGGTGGGGTGATCGTGGACTGCACAGCGCCCTCCCCACCCGCTGCCGTCCGGTCCAACCGTTGGTACAGCCGCTCCGCTCAGGCACGCTCCTTCACATAGCGCCCCGGCGCAGGCTCGACCGGCTCGTACTTCGTGCTGCCGAGCCGGCCGCGCGCGGCAACCTGCTTGCCGCCATACTGACGCAGCCATTCGATCCAGTGCAACCACCAGCTGCCCTTGTGCTCGATCGCCTGCTCGAGCCACTCGTCCGGGTCGGTCGCCTTCACGTCAGCCGTCCAGAAGCTGCGACGGTTCTTCGAGGCCGGATTGATCGCACCGGCGATGTGTCCGCTGGCCCCCAGCGCGAAGGTCGTTTCCCCGCCCAGCAGGTTGCGGGCGAGGTAGGCGCTCTTCCACGGCACGATGTGATCCTCGCGCGCCGCCATCAGGTATGCAGGCATGTCGACCTTGGCGAGATCGATCTTCTCGCCCAGCATCTTGAGCTTGCCTGGCACGCGCAGATTGTTCTCGAGGTACATGTTGCGCAGGTACCAGGTCAGGAAGGGGCCCGGCAGATTGGTCGAATCCGAGTTCCAGTACAGCAGGTCGAAGGCCTGCGGCGTGTTGCCCTTGAGGTAGTTGCCCACCACGTATTGCCACACGAGGTCGTTCGCGCGCAGTGACGAGAACACGTTCGCAAGTTCCTGGCCGCGCAGCACGCCGCCCTTGCCAATCGCAGCCTCGCGTGCGGCAACGCTGGCCTCGTCCACAAGGCAGCCAATCTCGCCGGCATCGGCAAAGTCCAGCAGCGTCGTCATCAGCGTGAGACTGGCCACCGGCTCCTCGCCGCGCGCGCGCGCGACCGCCAGCGCCGAAGTCAGCATCGTGCCGCCCACGCAGAAACCGAGGACACTGGGCTTCTTCACGCGGGTCACCGAACGCACGACCTCGAGCGCCTTCAGCGGCCCCTTGTCGAGATAGTCGTCCCAGGTATGGTGGCCGTCGCTGTCGGCGCGAGGGTTCTTCCACGACACGAGGAAGACCGTGAACCCTTGCTCCACGATGAAGCGCACCAGGGAGTTCTCCGGCTGGAGATCCATGATGTAGAACTTGTTGATACAGGGCGGAACGATCAGCAGCGGCACCTGCGCGACCTTGTCGGTCAGCGGCGCGTACTGGATCAACTGCATCAGCTCGTTCTCGAAGATCACCGCACCCGGCGTCAGCGCGAGGTTGCGCCCGACTTCGAACGCGCTATCGTCGGTCATCGAGATCCGGCCCTTTTCAAGGTCGCCGAGCATGTTGCGCACGCCGCGCGTGATGCTCTCGCCCTTGGTCTCGATGGCCGTCTTGATGAACTCGGGATTGGTCGCCGCGAAGTTGGTCGGCGCCAGCGCGTCGATGTACTGCCGGGTGAGGAACTGCAGCCGGGACTTGGCCCGCCCGTCGGCCATCGGCAGCGCCTCGGCAACGTCCTTCAGGAAACCCGCGTTGAGCAGGTAGGCCTGGCGGATGTAGTCGAACACCGGGCTCTCGGACCACTCGGGCGCGGAAAAACGGCGATCGCCCGGTTCGGGCTGCACGACCGGCTCGCCTGCAGCCCCCTGCTTTCGCCCCAGCATCGCGGACCACAGCGCGGCATGCTTCTCGGCAAAGTCCTTCTGCAGCTTCGCGAATGCCTCCGTCTCGGGCATGGGCAGCTTGGGTGCAGCAAGTCCCGACGAATCCTGCATGGCGACATGCTGGCGCGCCAGCGCATCAAAGAACTGCTGCGCCATCGCCTGACCGGCGGCGAGCATGGCCTGCACGCCCGGGTTCTCCTGCCTGCCTTCCGAATCCGACATCCCTGTCTCCTGTTTACGGCGCGACGCAAGGCCAGCGCCCGGATTTTCCGTTTTTCAGCCCTCGCCCGGCACCCGACGGGCTTAGAATCGACGGCATGTATTTGATCGCAATCGCCTGGCTCTACGTCGCGCTGCTCGCCGCCATCTCCGAAAATACGGTCGTCGGCGGCGTACTCACCTTCATATTTTACGGGATCGCTCCGATGGCCCTGTTCTTCTGGCTGTTCGGCACCCCCGCCAGGCGTCGCCGGCAGCGCGAACGGGAAGCAGGCGGCCTCAACGATAGAGGTGAATCGGACGCCGATCAATAGCGAAACGCCTGCCATTGCCCCGGTCGGGAGTTCCGCGCCTCGAGGCCGCAGGCCGCATCAGGATTCGATCCAGATCAACGAGGCGAAGCGTCCGGTGCGGCCGTCGCGGCGGTAGGAGTAGAAGCGCGCGGCATCCGTGTAGGTGCATATGCCTCCGCCCTCGACACGATGCACGCCTGCCTGCGACAGCCGTCGCCGCGCGAGCAGGAAGAGGTCGGCCATCCATTTACCCTGCACCGCACCGGGCACGAAAGCTGCAGCCGCTCCCGGATCAGCGGTGACGAACGCCTGGCGCACCTCGCCACCCACCTCGAAGGCTCCCTGGCCGATCGCCGGCCCCAGCCAGGCACGGATCGAGGACGGCGCAACCGCCATGCGTGCAACCGTCGCTTCCAGCACGCCGGCCACCAACCCCCGCCAGCCCGCATGCGCGGCGGCCACCACCGAGCCATCGTCGTCGCACAGCAGCACCGGCAGGCAATCTGCCGTCAGCACTGCGCACACCGCCCCCTGCACTCGCGCCACGACCGCATCGGCTTCCGGCACGCCGGAGGCTTGATCGGCGTCCGCCACGACGATGCCGTGCACCTGGGCGAGCCACGTCGGCTCCGCCGGCAGGCAGGCACGCAAACGTGCACGATTTTGCGCTACGGCGGCCGGATCATCGCCGACATGGTCGCCGAGATTGAAGCTGGCGTAGGGTGGCAGGCTGACGCCACCAGCACGCGTGGTGACCAGCGTCCGCACGCCCATCGGCACGGACCAGTCAGGCACGATGAAGCCGGCGCCCTGTGTCATCGCACCGACCTCAACCGCAGCAGCAACGCATCGAAATCCGCTGCCATCGGAATCTCCCACTCCATCGCTTCGCCCGTGGCCGGATGAACCAGGCCGAGCCGGAAAGCATGCAAGGCCTGGCGCTCGAAGTCCGCCCAGGCGGGTTCTGCGACCCGGCGTGCGGCATACACCGGGTCGCCGACCAGCGGATGACCGATGTGCGCCATATGCACGCGGATCTGGTGCGTGCGCCCCGTTTCCAGCCGGCACTCGAGCAGCGTCGCACGCTCGAAGCGCTCGACCACCGCGTAATGCGTCACCGCCGGACGGCCGTTGCCGACCACGGCCATCTTCGTGCGCTGCGTCGGATGGCGCCCGATCGGGGCATCGACGGTGCCGCCGGCCGGCACCCGCCCCTGGGCCAGCGCCCAGTAATGGCGTCGGACCGTGCGGGCCTGAAGCTGGCGCACAAGATCGGTCTGCGCCGTCAGCGTCTTGGCCACCACCAGCAGGCCGCTGGTGTCCTTGTCGAGACGATGCACGATGCCGGCACGCGGCACTTCCGCAACCTGCGGCGCGTGATGCAGCAGCGCATTGAGCAGCGTCCCGCTCCAGTTGCCGCTGCCGGGATGCACGACCAGCCCGGGGGGCTTGTCGATCACCAGCAGGTGCGCGTCCTCGAACACGACCTTCAGCGGGATGTCCTCGGGCTGCTGGGCGGCGATCTCGGGCAGGGGCGCAGCATCGACTTCGACGCGCTCGCCGCCGCTCACCTTCTGGCGCGAGCCGGCTGAAGCGCCGTCGAGCCGGATACGCCCGTCCTTGAGCCAGCCCTGCAGTCGGCTGCGAGAATGCTGGGGAAACAGCCGGGCCAGCGCCTGGTCGAGCCGCAGCCCGCCAAGCTCGGTAGGAATCGTAATCACGGCAGGCGAGTCGGACTCGTCGCCTGCTATATAATCAGCGCGTTCATTCACGCGAGTTTTTTCGATGGCCAGGTTCACCCTTGGAAGTTTAGCGGGAAAAGCGGCGCTGATCGGCGCCCTGTTGCTCGGCGGCTGCGGCCTGTTGCCCGAACAGATCGACGAAACTGCAGGCTGGAACGCGCAGAAGCTCTACTCCGAGGCCAAGACCTCGATGACCGAGGGTGCCTACGACCGCGCCATCCAGATGTTCGAGAAGCTCGAGGCGCGCTACCCCTATGGTCGCTTCGCCCAGCAAGCCCAGATCGAGGTCGCGTATGCGTACTACAAGCAGGGCGAACAAGCGCTCGCCCTTGCCGCGGCGGACCGCTTCATCAAGCTGCACCCCAACCACCCCAATGTCGATTACGTCTATTACCTGAAGGGGCTGGTCAACTTCAACGAGGATCTCGGCCTGCTCGCCGGACTGTCGCGTCAGGATCTGTCCGAGCGCGACCCGAAGGGCGCGCGCGAGGCCTTCGACAGCTTCCGCGAGCTGGTCACCCGCTTCCCTGAGAGCCGTTACGCGGACGATTCGCGTGCGCGAATGCAGTATCTGGTGAATTCGCTGGCCTCTCACGAAGTTCACGTGGCGCGCTATTACTACAACCGCGGCGCTTATGTCGCGACGATCAACCGCGCCCAGGCGGCAATCACCAACTTCCCGCAGGCCCCTGCGAACGAAGAGGCTCTGTTCCTCCTGGTCAAGAGCTACGACGCGCTCGGCATGACACAGTTGCGTGATGACGCCGACCGCGTGATGCGCACCAATTTCCCGAACAGCGTCTACTTCAGCGGCGGACCGAAGAGCGACAAGCCCTGGTGGCAGCTCTGGTGAGCAGGTACTGACGAATCAGGCCGGTTGCAAGCAAAGGCGCTCCCTCGGGAGCGCCTTTTTGTTGCCACCGTCGGGTCACAACAATGCTGCGACACCGACCAATAATTCCATTCGAATACACAAGGACAAAAAAGAGCGGCCTTCTGGCCGCTCAAGCTGCTGTCCGCACCCGGGGCAATCACACCCCCCAGATACAGGGAACTCATTCGGTAAAGGGCAGCGGTTGCATGCCGAAACCTTCGTCCAGATCGCGGATCTGCAGGAGCAAGCCGTCCAGTTCGCCCTGCAGGCGCGCAAGCGCCTCCGGATCAAGCAGGCGCAGCGCCTCGGGCAGCACCCCGCGCGCCGGAGAAGGCGCACGCGCAAGCAGTGCAGTTCCAGCCTCCGTCAGGTACAGGCGCACGACGCGCTGGTCGGCGCTGGTGCGCTCCTTGCGGATCAGGGCTGCAGTCTCGAGGCGGTCGACCATGTTCGATGCTGTCGACTGATGCAGCGCCATACGGTTCGCAAGCTCGCCAACACGCAGGCCCGGGACTTCAGCCAGTTCCTGCAGCGCCCACAACTGCGCGCCCGTCACGCCGCTCTGGCGCTCGATCCACTGCGAATGACGCTGGGCGGTGCGGATGAGCACCCTGAAGCGCTGAAGCACCGACAGGGGCGTGACCTGCGAGACCGCCTTTTTCACCTTCTGTTGCGTTTCCGCCATTTACCAATTGCTCCGACTATATTTGCCTGAATCAGTATTGTCAAAAATACATCACCTGCCACACTCCCCGGCATGGTAGCGGTATCGTTCGGCTTGCGCATGCGACACACGCCGCGCCTGTTGCCAACACGCATCACTCTGACCGCCTCCTCCTCCGAATCGAAATGCACCCCGACGCCACGCCGCCCGCAGACCAGGCCTCTTCCACCCGCAAGGCATTCAGGCAACTCGCGCGCGGAGGACGCCGCTACGCGCTTCCCTGGCTTTCGATCGGGCGCTGGCACAAGCGCCTGTTGCTCGTCGGCGCGGCATTGCTCGCGGGCCTGATCGCCATCCTCTTTGCCATCGGCGCCGAGATCGCCATCGACACCCACGCACGGATCATGCGGGAGCGGCCCTGGCTCACCCTGCTGATCGCACCCGCCGGCTTTGCCGCCATGGCGTGGCTGTCCCGGCGTCTGTTCCCGGGCACCGAGGGCAGCGGCATTCCTCAGGCAATCGCGGCCTCGCTGTCGGACGACGGCGCAGTGCGCCGGCAGTTCCTGTCGTTCAGGATCGCGCTCGGCAAGGTCGTGCTGACCTTGGGCGGGCTGCTTTCGGGCGCCTCGATCGGACGTGAGGGTCCGTCGGTGCAGATCGGCGCCTCGGTCATGCACATGCTGGCGGGGCGCAAGCGCGGCCGCATCGCCTCGAGCCGCGACCTGATCGTCGCCGGCAGCGGCGCTGGAATCGCGGCGGCGTTCAACACGCCTCTGGGCGGCATCATGTTCGCCATCGAGGAGATGTGCCGCCACCGGGCCTTTCGCGCCAACAGCACCACCCTCACCGCGGTGATCTTCGCCGGCCTGATGTCGCTTGCGGTTCTTGGGAACTACACGTATTTCGGTCGTACCCCCGCAGCACTCGCATGGCCGGATGGCCTCTGGCCGGTGCTAGCTTGCGGCCTCGCCGGTGGCTTGCTGGGCGGCGGATTCTCTCGCCTACTGATCGCATCAGCCCGCGGCCTGCCGGGAAAACTGGGCATGTTCGCACTGTCGCGCCCCATCGCCTTCGCTGCCGGCTGCGGGCTTGCAACCGCCATCCTCGGTCTGTTGAGCGGCGGCATGACCTACGGCACCGGCTATGCCGAGTCCAAGGCCGCGCTCGAAGGCTCGGCCACCCTGCCTGTCCTGTTCGTGGTGGCCAAGCTGGCGGTGATCTGGCTCGCCTTCGTGTCGCGGATCCCCGGCGGCGTGTTCGCCCCCGCCCTGGCGGTCGGCGCGGGCCTCGGCTCGGACATCGCGCTCCTGCTCCCGGGCGAAGCCGATGCGGATGCGGCGGTTCTGGTGCTGGGCATGGTGGCCTTCCTTGCCGCCATGACACAGTCGCCGATCACCTCCTTCGTGATCGTGATGGAGATGACGGCCAACCACCAGATGCTGCTGCCGCTGATGGCCACCGCAGTGGTGGCGCACGGCATCTCGCGTTCGGTCGCCCCCGTACCGCTGTACCACGCGCTCGCCTACCCCGCACTGCGCAAGGCCGAAGGGCGGCTGCACCGCGCCGCCGCCCCCTCTTCCGCAACAAGCTAACGGATGCCTGCGCGCTGGATCAGCGCCTGCAGTTCGCCGACGATGCCGCGGCGGAACAGCAGCACGCAGATCACGAAGATGACACCCATGATGACCGTGACCCACGAGCCCACCGAATCGGCCAGCTCGGTCTGCAGCGACACGATGGTCGCAGCGCCGACCAGCGGGCCGAGAATGGTACCGAGGCCGCCGAGCAGGGTCATCAGCACGACCTCGCCCGACATGTGCCAATGCACGTCGGTCAGCGAGGCGAGCTGGAACACCAGCGTCTTGGTCGCCCCCGCCATGCCCGCGAGCGAGGCCGACAGCACGAAGGCGAGCAGCTTGAACTTCGCCACGTCGTAACCGAGCGAGATCGCGCGCGGCTCATTCTCGCGGATCGCCTTGAGGATCTGGCCGAAGGGCGAATGGATGGTGCGGTAGATGATGAAGAAACCGATGCAGAACACCGCGAACACCAGGTAGTACATCGCGATGTTGTTCGACAGGTCGATGAAGCCGAACAGGTGTCCGCGCGGCACCCCCTGAAGGCCGTCCTCGCCGCCGGTCGCCTTCCACTGCAGGACGACGAAATACACCATCTGCGACAGCGCGAGCGTGATCATCGCGAAGTAGATCCCGGTCCGACGGATGGCCAGCACCCCGAACACCCAGCCCAGCACGCCCGCCGCCAGCGTTCCGCCAATGATGCCGAGCTCGGGGGTGACGCCGGCGTCACGCACCAGCATGCCGCAGATATAGCCCGCCGTGCCGAGGAAGGCCGCGTGCCCGAAGGACAGCAGGCCGACGAAGCCCAGCAGCAGGTTGAACGCGCAGGCGAACAGCCCGAAGCACAGGATCTTCATCAGGAAGGTGGGATACACCGCGAACGGCGCCACCAGCCCGATCACGAACAGCGCACCGAACAGCAGCGGCGTGGCCCGGGCGAACATCGAATTCGTGTTGTTCATCAGCGTCTATCCTCTTCGAGTCGCTCAGGCCTTGCCGAACAGGCCGGCCGGCCGCACCAGCAGCACGATCACCATGATCACGAACACCACCACCGCCGAAGCCTCGGGGTAGAACACCCGCGTCAGCCCCTCGATCAGGCCGAGGCCGATGCCGGTGAGGATGGAGCCCATGATCGATCCCATGCCGCCGATCACCACCACCGCGAACACCACGATGATCAGGTTCGAACCCATCAGCGGGCTGACCTGATAGATCGGCGCCGCCAGCACGCCGGCAAAGGCCGCCAGCGCGACGCCGAAGCCGTAGGTGAAGGTGATCAGCAGCGGCACGTTGATGCCCAGCGCCTGCACCATCTGCGGGTTCTCGGTGCCGGCGCGCAGGTAGGCGCCGAGCTTGGTCTTCTCGATGATGAACCAGGTTGCGAAGCACACCGTCAGCGCGGCGACCACCACCCAGCCGCGATAGATCGGCAGGAACATGAAGCCGAGGTTTACGCCGCCCTGCAGCAACTCGGGCACCGGGTAGGACTGCCCCGAAATGCCGTACTGGTCGCGGAAGATGCCTTCGAAGATCAGCGCCAGACCGAAGGTGAGCAGCAACCCGTACAGATGGTCGAGCTTGTACAGCTTGCGCAGCATCGTGCGTTCGATCAGCACGCCGAGCGCGCCGACGGCGAGTGGCGCCAGCAGCAGTGCCGCCCAGTAGTTGACACCGAGCTTGTTCAGCGCGATCCAGGCCACGAAGGCGCCCATCATGTACTGGGCGCCGTGGGTGAAGTTGATGATGTTGAGCAGGCCGAAGATGATGGCCAGGCCCAGGCTCAGGATCGCGTAGAACGATCCGTTGATCAGGCCCACCAGCAACTGGCTACCGAGCAGCGCGCTCGGGACACCGAATATTTCCATGTGCGACTCCCGCACGGGGACGGTCTGGCCGCCCCGTGCGTCGTGAAGAGCGGAAGCTTCCGCGATCAGATCACTTCTTCACCAGCGGACACTTCGACTGCGACAGCGGCTGGAAGGCCTCCGCCGCCGGGATGGTCTGGCGGATGTGGTAGTAGTCCCATGGGTACTTGGACTCCTCCGGCTTCTTGACCTGGACGAGATACATGTCATGCACCATGCGGCCGTCTTCACGGATCTGGCCGTTCTTGGCGAAGAAGTCGTTGATTGGCGTCTTCTTCATCTGCGCCATGACCTTGCCCGCCTCGTCCGAGCCGACCGCATTGACCGCACGCAGGTAATGCAGCACCGACGAGTACTGCCCGGCCTGCACCATGGTCGGCATGCGCTTGTGCTTGTCGAAGAAGCGCTTCGACCAGGCGCGGGTCTCGTCGTTGAGATCCCAGTAGAAGCCGGTGGTCAGGTACATGCCCTGGGTGTTCTTGAGCCCCAGCGAATGCACGTCGGAGATGAACATCAGCAGGCCCGCGAGCGACTGCTTGGACGTGATGCCGAACTCGGCGGCCTGCTTGATGGCGTTGGTGGTGTCGGCGCCGGCGTTGGCAAGGCCGATGATCTTGGCACCCGAGGCCTGCGCCTGCAGCAGGAAGGACGAGAAGTCAGACGCCGGGAAGGGATGGCGCACGGAGCCCAGCACCTTGCCGCCGTTGGCAATGACGACCGCAGACGAGTCCTTCTCCAGCGCCTGGCCGAAGGCGTAGTCGGCGGTGAGGAAGAACCAGGTGTCGCCGCCCTGCTGGGTCACCGCCTTGGCCGTGCCGTTGGCGAGCGCGTAGGTGTCGTAGGTGTAATGAACGGTGACGTCATTGCACTGCTCGTTGGTGATCGGCGTGGAGGCCGGACCGCTCATCAGGGCGACGCGGTTCATCTCCTTGGCGATCTTCATCACCGCCAGCGCGGTCGAGGTCGTGACCAGTTCAGTCGCGGTGTCCACGCCTTCGCGCTCGAACCATTCGCGCGCCTTGTTCGACGCGATGTCGGCCTTGTTCTGGTGGTCGGCCGAGACCATCTCGACCTTGAAGGCCGGCTTGGCCTCGGCCATGAAATCGTCAATCGCCATCTGCGTGGCCAGCACCGCACCTGCACCCGCGAGATCGGAATAGGTCCCCGACATGTCGGTGAGCACGCCAACCTTCACCGTGTTGCCGGAAATCTGCGCGCTTGCTGCGCCCGACAGCGTTGCCAGGGCAGCCGCGCAGGCCAGCGTCGTCAGCTTCTTCATGTGCATCGTTTGTCTCCGTCTCGTTTGGGAGGTGATACGCAGGAGTCAGGCGGGCGGGCCGCTCACACCCCGAGCGTCTGGTGCAGCCAGTCCATGCGGCCGGGCAGTTCCTCGGCACTGATGGTGGCGATGATTTCTCCGTGCTCGAGCACGTAATGCCGATCGGCCAGCGGCGCGGCGAAGCGGAAGTTCTGTTCCACCATCACGATGGTGAAGCCGCGCGACTTCAACTCGATGATGACCTCGCCGAGCTTGCGCACGATGACCGGCGCCAGACCCTCGGTGATCTCGTCCAGCAACAGCAGCTTGGCGCCGGTGCGCAGCACACGCGCCATCGCCAGCATCTGCTGCTCGCCGCCGGAAAGCTTCGAGCCCGGGCTGTTGCGACGCTCGAGCAGGTTCGGGAACATGCGGTAGATCTCGTCCATCGACATGCCGCCGCTGGCCACCTGCGGCGGCAGCAGCAGGTTCTCCTCGCACGACAGCGAGGCGAAGATCGCGCGCTCTTCCGGTACGTAGCCCACGCCGTAGCGCGCCATGCGATGCGTCGGCTCGGCGATGACTTCCTTGCCATTGACCATGATCGAACCGCTGCGCCGCCCGACCAGGCCGAGGACCGACTTGAGCGTCGTCGACCGGCCCGAGCCGTTGCGTCCAAGCAGGGTGACGCACTCGCCGCGTGCCACCTTCAGGTCGATGCCGTGCAGGATGTGCGACTCGCCATAGAACGCGTGCAGGTCGTGGATCCGCAGCATTTCGGGTTGGGGATGGAAGGCGCTGGTCATGTCTGCGTTCGCTGAGGATCAGTGGTGGGCATCGTTGATGTCGTCGGAACCGACATAGGCCTCGAGGACCCTGGGGTTCTTCGACACCTCGGCATAAGGGCCTTCGGCCAGGATGCTGCCGCGGGTGAGCACGGTGATGCGGTCGCAGAGGTTCGCGACCACCGACAGGTTGTGCTCCACCATCAGGATCGTGCGGTTGGCCGACACCTTGCGGATGAGCTCGACCACCCGCGCGATGTCCTCGCTACCCATGCCCTGCGTGGGCTCGTCGAGCAGCATCATCTTCGGGTCCAGCGCCAGGGTGGTCGCGATCTCCAGCGCGCGCTTGCGGCCGTAGGGCATCTCGGCGGTGACGGTGTCGGCGAAGCTGCCGAGGTCCACCGACTCGAGCAATTCCATCGCGCGGCCGTTGAGCACATCCAGCGACTTCTTCGAACGCCAGAAGTGGAACTCCGTACCCAGCGTACGCTGCAGGCCGATGCGCACGTTCTCCATCACCGTCAGGTGCGGAAAGGTCGCCGAGATCTGGAAGGAGCGCACCATGCCACGCCGGGCGGTCGCCACCGGCGCCTCACGGGTGATGTCCTGACCCTCGAACAGGATCGTGCCAGCACTCGGCGGCAGGAACTTGGTGAGCAGGTTGAAGACCGTCGTCTTGCCGGCCCCGTTGGGTCCGATCAAGGCATGGATATGCCCTCGCTGCACCTTCAGGTCGACATTCGAGACTGCGACGAAGCCCTTGAACTCCTTCGTCAGGCCCCGCGTTTCGAGGATGAACTCGCTCATGTTCCGTCCTGGCAGGCTGCCCCGCCGCTGGCGACCGGGCAGAGGATGAGGTTCGCATTACCGAGTATTGCTTTTTCTTATTCCGCCATCAGTCTTGCTTCGGACATCCGCCCGGACAAGCATCGTTTACCCCGATTGCGACCCATCCCTCAGGATGCGCAGCCACGGCAGCGCGGCCGCCGGCAAATGCAAACGGGCGGTGAGACTTGCGTCCCACCGCCCGTTTCATTCAGGCATCCTTCCTGCCGGTTGTGCCGACCATCGGCCGGCGATCACCTCAGTTCCCGCTCATCGCCATCATCAGCTGGTTGATGCGCTTGACGAAGGTCGCCGGGTCGTCGAGCGTGCCGCCCTCGGCCAGCAGGGCCTGGTCGAACAGCACCGCCGCCCAGTCGTCGAAGTGCTTGTCCTCGTACTTCAGGCGCAGCACGGCCGGGTGGTTGGGGTTGATCTCGAGGATCGGCTTCGAGACTGGCGCGTTTTGGCCCGCCGCCTTGAGGATGCGTGCGAGATTCATGCCCAGATCATGCTCATCGGCCACCAGGCAGGCGGGCGAATCGGTCAGGCGCAGGGTCACCTTCACGTCCTTGACGCGCTCACCCAGGCTCGCCTTCATCTTGTCGAGCAGTTCCTTGTACTCGTCGGCAGCCTTCTCGGCCTCCTTCTTCTCGGCCTCGTCCTCCAGCGCCCCAAGGTCCAGCCCCCCCTTGGCGACGGAAACCAGCGGCTTGCCGTCGAACTCGGTGAGGTTGCCGGTCACCCATTCATCGACGCGGTCGGACAGCAGCAGCACCTCGATGCCCTTCTTGCGGAAGACCTCGAGATGCGGGCTGTTCTTCGCGGCATTGAAGGTCTCGGCGGTGACGAAGTAGATCTTGTCCTGGCCTTCCTTCATGCGGCCGATGTAGTCGGCCAGCGAGACGACCTCGTCCGCCGTGTCGAGCTTGGTCGAGGCGAAGCGCAGCAGGCCAGCGATCTTCTCCTTGTTGGCGAAGTCCTCGCCCACGCCTTCCTTCAGCACCTTGCCGAAGGCCTTCCAGAAGTCGGCGTACTTCTCCTTGTCCGCGGCCTCGTCGCTGTTGGCCAGGCCTTCCAGCATCGACAGCACCTTCTTCGTGCAGCCGGAGCGGATGGTGTCGATGTCCTTCGATTCCTGCAGGATCTCGCGCGACACGTTGAGCGGCAGGTCAGCCGAATCGACCACGCCGCGCACGAAGCGCAGGTAGGTCGGCATCAGCTTCTCGGCGTCGTCCATGATGAAGACGCGCTTCACATACAGCTTGATGCCGTGCTTGGCATTGCGGTCCCACAGGTCGAAGGGCGCGTTCTTGGGGATGTAGAGCAGGTTGGTGTACTCGTGGCGGCCCTCGACGCGCGAGTGGGTCCACGCCAGCGGGTCTTCGAAGTCGTGGGCGACGTGCTTGTAGAAGGCCTTGTACTCGTCCTCGGTGATGTCGTTCTTCGAGCGCGTCCACAGCGCATTGGCCTGGTTGACCGTCTCGTCCTCCTCGGTCAGCACCTGCTTCTTCTGCTCCTCGTTCCACTCCTCCTTCTTCATCACGATCGGCTGCACGATGTGATCGGAGTACTTGCGGATCAGGCTCTTCAGCTTCCACGACGACAGCAGGTCTTCCTGGCCTTCGCGCAGGTGCAGGACGATCTCGGTGCCGCGGCCCGCCTTCTCGATCGCCTCGACCGTGTAGGCGCCGGCTTCATCGCCGGCCATCGAGCATTCCCACTTCACACCCTCACCCGTGGGCAGACCGGCGCGGCGGGTGAGCACGGTGACGCGGTCGGCGACGAGAAAGGCGGAGTAGAAGCCCACGCCGAACTGGCCGATGAGGTTGGCGTCCTTCTTCTGGTCGCCGGTGAGCTTGCCGAAGAATTCGCGCGTGCCCGATTTGGCGATGGTGCCCAGGTGGGCGATGGCCTCGTCGCGGCTCATGCCGATGCCGTTGTCGGCGATGGTGATGGTCTTGGCTTCCGCATCGAAGCCGATGCGGATCTTCAGTTCGGCGTCGTTCTCGTACAGGCTGCCGTTGTCGAGTGCTTCGAAACGCAGCTTGTCGCAGGCGTCGGAGGCGTTCGAGACCAGTTCGCGCAGGAAGATCTCGCGGTTGGAGTACAGCGAGTGGATCATCAGGTGAAGCAATTGCTTCACCTCGGCCTGGAAATTCAGCGTCTGGGAGGATGCGGTTTGCGCTTCGGACATGTCGCTAAGGCTCCGTCGGGGTTATTCGAACGGAGCCTTAGCTGGGGGCGGCGAGGCGGATTTCAAGCCCGACCGCCTCACATGCGATCGATCAGACCCGGAAGCGCCCGACCATGCCGCTGAGGTCGACCGACAGTTTCTCGAGCTGCTCGACCGCCGACACCGCCGAACGCATCGACGCGCTGGTGCCTTCGACCATCTGCGCGATCTGCTCGACCTCCTGCGCGATCGCGGTCGACGCCGCGCTCTGCTCGGTCGTCGCTTCGGCCACGCTGCGGATCTGGCCCAGCGCCTCCTGCGCGCCGCCGGCAATCTCGCGCAGCGAGACCGTGGCGTCGAGCACCAGCGTCACGCCGCTGCCCACCTGGGTCGACACGCGCGACATGGCATCCACCGTGCCCTGGGTCTCGCTCTGGATGCCGGCAATGACCTCCTCGATCTGCACCGTCGCGGTGCTCGTGCGCTCGGCCAGCTTGCGCACCTCGTCGGCCACCACCGCGAAACCGCGGCCCTGCTCGCCCGCACGCGCCGCCTCGATCGCCGCGTTGAGCGCCAGCAGGTTGGTCTGCGCCGCGATCTCCTTGATCACGCTGGCGATCGTGCCGACCTCGTCAGCACGCTTCACCAGATGCTGGATCTTTCCTGCGGCCTCGTCGACCGTGCCGGCGATGGCCTGCATTTCGCCCGCTGCACGCTCGGCCTTGCTTGCGCCCTGGCTTGCGAGCTCGGCAGAGCGGGCCGAATTGCGATCGGCGCCCATCGCACTCTCGGTGATCTGGCCGATGCTGACCGTCATCTCCTCGATGGCAGCCGCAATCGCCGACGTCGCGTCGGTCTGGCTTTCGGCGGCCCTCGACACCGAGCGCGACACCTCGGAGATCTCGCGCGAATTGCCCGCGACCTGCTGCGAGCAATGCGAGATCTCGCCCATCATGTGACGCAGCTTGCCCAGCATCGACGACAAGGTGCCCAGCAGGCTGTCCGCGCCGCCATCCACCTTCACGTCGACGCGCAGGTCGCCGTCTGCCACACGATGCATGACCTCGGCCGCATAGGCAGGCTCGCCGCCCAGCTGGCGCGTCACGCTGCGCACGACACGCCACGCGAAGATGACCAGCAGAACCAGCAAGACAGCGACGATGCCGCCAAAGCGCAGTGCCGATGCGTTGAAGGTGCGATCGATGTCGTCGACATAGACGCCGGTACCCACGATCCAGTCCCAGGGCTTGAACATCTTCACGTAGGACATCTTGGGCTGCGGGGCCTCCGAACCCGGACGCGGCCACATGTAATCGACGACGCCCTGCCCGGACTCGTTCGCCACGCGGGCAAACTCGCGGAACAGGAACTTGCCGTTGGGGTCCCTGTTTTCGCCCAGGTTCTGCCCTTCGAGTTCGGGACGGATCGGGTGCATGAGCATGCGGGGGCCGCTGTCATTGACCCAGAAGTACTCATTGCCCTCGTAGCGCAGCCCTCTGAGCGCGGCCTTGGCCGCAGCCTGGGCCTGATCGCGCGTCATCGCGCCGGACTGCTCGAGGCCGTGGTAGTGAGTCACGATGCCGTGCGCCACCTCGACATGTCCCCTGATCGAGCGCTCGTAGCCCGCCTCCATGTCGGCCCGTTGTTCATAAAGCGAGCCTGCCGCCAGCGCGATCAGACCCAACAGCGCAATCACCAGGATCAGCATCAGCCGGCGTGCAACCGGCATGGATTGAAATGACATTTTCCCTCCCTCGAAAAACCGCATATCTGAAGCAAGATGGACGCATATGGCCGCGCTTCTGGACGCGTCAGCGGCTCATGCCCCTCTTGGATGAATCAGCAACCGCTACCCATTTTACATAGCAATCTGCCCGCTTCACGGGCCGGACATCGGCCCGGGTCAAGATAACTTGAGTGACAGCAAGCATGACCGATGGCGTATCGCCGACACCTTGACGCAAGCAAAAAAACGCCCGCGAGGACCAGCGGTCCCGCGGGCGTTGCATCTCGACGTTGCGAGGGATCAGACGCGGAAGCGCGCCACCATGTCGTGCAGGTCGCGCGATAGCTGCTCGAGCTGCTCGACCGCCGACACCGCCGAACGCATCGAGTCGCTGGTGCCCTCGACCATCTGCGCGATCTGCTCGACTTCCTGTGCGATCGCGGTCGAGGCCGCGCTCTGCTCGGTCGTCGCTTCGGCCACGCTGCGGATCTGACCCAGGGTTTCGGCCGTACCCTCGTTGATGGTGCGCAGCGACTCGCTCGCATCCATCACCAGGCTCACGCCGCTGTCCACCTGCGTCGACACGCGCGACATGGCGTCCATCGTGCTCTGGGTCTCGGTCTGGATACCCGCGATCACTTCCTCGATCTGAACCGTCGCGGTGCTCGTGCGCTCGGCCAGCTTGCGCACCTCGTCGGCCACCACCGCAAAGCCGCGGCCCTGCTCCCCGGCGCGCGCCGCCTCGATCGCGGCGTTGAGCGCCAGCAGGTTGGTCTGCGCCGCGATCTCCTTGATCACGCTCGCAATCGTGCCGACCTCGTTTGCCTTGCTCACCAGCGACTGGATCTTGCCCGCCGCCTCGCCGACGGTACCGGCGATCGCCTGCATCTCGCTGGCCGCGCGCTCCGCACGGGTCGCGCCCTGGCCCGCCAGTTCGCTCGCCCGCGCCGAGTTGCGCTCGGCACCGACCGCGTTCTCGGTGATCTGGCCGATGCTGACCGTCATTTCCTCGATGGCGGCCGCAATCGCCGCCGTCGCACCGGTCTGGTTCTCGGTCGCCTGCGACACCGAACGCGACACCCCCGAGATCTCGCGCGAGTTGTCCGCCACCTGTTCGGCATTACGGCCAATGTCGCGCATCATGCCGCGCAGCTGGTTGACCATGCCGGCCAAGGTCCCGAGCAGACTGTCGGCCCCACCCTTGACCTCCACATCGACACGCAGGTCGCCGTCCGCCACGCGGTGCATGATCTCGTTTGCGTACGCTGGCTCACCACCGAGCTGCGTCGTCACGCTGCGCGCGACGCGCCAGGCGATCAGGACCAGCGCGATGAGCAGCACGGCGACCATGCCGCCGAACTGCAGGGCACCGGACATGAAGCGGGCATCGACGTCATCCACGTAGATTCCCGACCCCACGATCCAGCCCCAGCCATCGACCTTCTTGACGAACTGCAGCTTCGGCACCGCCGTGGTCGAGCCCGGGCGCGGAAACTCGGTCATCAGGAAGCCTTCCGGCGCAGTGCGGACCACGCTGACGAGGTCGCCGATCAGGTCACGACCATCGCCATACCTGATCTTGCCGATCATGTTCTGGCCCTCCATTTCGGGACGGGCGGGATGCATCACCGAGACGCCGTCGAGCGTCCAGATGTAGTAGTACTCGGTCGTGTCGTAGCGCACCGGGCGCAGGGCCTCCATCGCGGCCGACTGCGCTTCGGCGCGGCTCATCTTGCCCGCACGCTCCAGCGCCTCGTAGTGCGCGACGACGCCATGAGCGCTTTCAACCAGATTACGGACGGACTTGTTGTTGCCGTCCTCCATGGCACTGCGCGTGCCAGTCAGGCCCAGCACGGCGAGCAGCAACATGCCGAGCAGCGCGGCGAGAACGAGGAGGACGAACCGTTGCGATACGGTAAGGTTCTTGAGCGACATAGGTTTCTTCCTGAAAGACGTGGACCCCGCGCACGCGCGGCGGCGCAACAGCGCCGGGTCGGCAGAGGCAATCTTCGGCGCGACCGGCCGGACCTTTAGCAGGCTTACAAAAAATAGTTCGTCTCGCGCCCGCCGCCCTGTCCGCTCAAACGTACCGGATCTCCACCACCTCGATCTCCCGCATGCCCGCCGGGCTCTGGAAGCGCACCACGTCGCCCACCCTCGCCTTCAGCACCGCGCGCGCCAGGGGCGAGATCCAGCTGATCCGCCCCTGCGAGGCATCGGCCTCGTCCACGCCGACGATCTGCCAGGTCTGCTCCTCCTCGGTATCGAGGTCGCAGAAACTCACGGTCGCGCCAAAGAACACCTGCTCCAGTTCCTGCTGCCGCTCCGGGTCGACGACCTCGGCGCTCTCGATGCGCTTGATCAGGAAGCGGATGCGACGGTCGATCTCGCGCAGGCGCTTCTTGCCATAGATGTAGTCGCCGTTCTCCGAGCGGTCGCCGTTCCCGGCCGCCCAGGCCACGGTCTCGACCAGCTTCGGTCGCTCGATGCGAACCAGCTGGTCCAGTTCCGCGCGCAGCGCATCGTAGCCGCGCCGGGTCATGTAGTTCTTGCTGCCCGCCGGCAGGCGTAGCGCGGGCGAGAGTTCCTCATCATCGTCCCCGCCGTCGTTTTCCTTCACGAACGCCTTATTCACTGCGCGCTGCTCCAGTTCATGATCCAAGGCGCGCATGATAGGGAATCCGCGCGCTCCGCGGCAGCCATCCGGTTGCGAGGGCACCTGTCCGGCGGCCGCTGCAAGGCGGCTCCGGTTGTCAGCATGCGGGGTGGCGAATACCATCGGCCCAAGCCTTTCATTCCCCAGACGCCGAGCGCACAGGTCAATCATGAGCGACGAACCCTTCGACGATGCCACCAGCCTGCGCCGCCGGCTGGATGAACTGCGCACCGAGCACCACGACCTGGACGAGGCGATCAGCCGGCTAGCGCAGCTTCCGCTCGGCGACGAACTCATGCTGCGCCGGCTCAAGAAACGCAAGCTCGTCCTCAAGGACCGCATCGCCGCCATCGAGCACCTGCTGGAGCCGGACGAGCGCGCCTGACCCCGCATCGCCATCGCATTCCCTGCGTCCGGCCCGCGTCCCGCGCCGGCCGGACACCCGATTTTCACGCCTGACAGACCCCTCACGGACGCTGCCGATGAAACAACTCGACCTCCAGGGCCAACCGGTCGCCCTGTTCGAATTCGCCCCGCCACAGCCCGGCGACACCGCGCCCTGGCTGCTGATCCATGGCGCCGGACACGACCGCGCGGTGTGGGACGACATTGCCGCCGGGCTCGCCGCCGCCGGCGAACGGGTGCTCGTGCCCGACCTGCCCGGCCACGGCGGATCGGCCGGTGGGCCACTGGCCGACATCGATGCGATGGCCGCCTGGGTGCTGTCACTCGCCGACGCCCTGGACCTCGATCGCATCCGCCTGTGCGGCCACAGCATGGGCTCGCTGGTCGCACTTGCCGCGGCGGGCAAGGCGCCCGAACGCATCGAGCGCCTCGCGCTGGTCGGCAGCTGCGTGCCGATGCCGGTCTCGCCCTTCCTGCTCGACGCCGCGCAGAACGAGCCCGAGCGCGCCTTCGCGCTGATCAACAAGTTCTCCTTCGCGCCCGCGGACGTGCTCGGCGCCGAACGCCGCGCAGCGTTCGAGCTGGCCAACCTGCAGCGCATGCAGCAGCAAGGCGCGCGCGCCCTCGCCAGCGACCTCGCGGCCTGCAACGCGTGGCAGGACGGGCTGGCCGCCGCCGCACGCGTGCGCTGCCCCACGCTGCTGATCAGTGGCGAGCTCGACCGCATGACGCCCGCGGATGCGGTAAAACCCCTATCCGATTCGCTTGAAAAGGCGGGCTGCAGCGCGCGTATCATCGTGCTTGCCGGCGCCGGCCACGCGATGATGCAGGAAGCACCGCATGCCCTGGTCGACGCCTTGCGGGGGCCGAACTGACACCCTCCGGGTAGAAGACAACAGGCGCTGCCCCCGTTCCGCTGCCACGAACCAGGACCCGACAGGAGAGAGACATGGCGCAGCAGAACGAAAACCGTCCCGACTCACACAAACCGGCGGACGACGACCCGGGGCCGCCCTTCCCGCGCGTGCGCGAAGTCCCGGCGGGCGCGCCGCTGCGATGGATCGGGCGTGGCCTCGGCGACCTCCGCGCCTGCCCCATCCCCAGCCTGTTCTATGGCTTCTGCTTCACCGGCATGGGGCTGCTGCTCACCGTCATGTTCCGCCACGCCTACGAATACACCGCGGCGCTGACCTCCGGCTTTCTCATCCTCGGCCCCTTCCTCGCCATGGGCCTGTACGAACTCAGCCGCCGGCGCGAACGTGGCGAGTCCTGCACGCTGGCGCCGACGCTGACGGTGTGGCGGCGCAATGCGGGCAACATCGGCGTGTTCGCCGTCGTGCTGGGCGTGGTCTTCCTCGTCTGGGCGCGCGCCTCGCTGGTCGTGTTCGCCCTCTTCTACACCGAGGAGATGCCCAGCCTGTCCGGCTTCGTCGGCCAGATGCTGCGGCTCGAGAACCTGGAGTTCCTCGGCGTGTATTTCGGCGTGGGCCTGATCTTCGCCTTCGTCGCCTTCGCTGCCAGCGTGGTCTCCATCCCGTTGATGCTCGACCGCAACCAGGATGCCGTCAGCGCCATGCTGGCCAGCTTCGGCGCCCTGCTGCGCAACCCGGCACCGATGCTGCTGTGGGCCGTGCTGATCGTCTCGCTGACCCTGATCGGCTTCCTGACCTTTCACGTCGGCCTGGTCCTGACGATGCCCATCGTCGGCCACGGCACCTGGCACGCCTACCGCGACCTCGTCGAACCGGTAGCGGAAAGAACCTGAGGATCACACGAGGGCGGGCTCCGCCCACCCTCAGTCGCTCAGCGCCAGCACTACCGGCTGGTGGTCCGAGGCTGGCGTGTCGGCCAGCACCTGCACGCTCCGCAGGCGCGGCGCGAGATCCTCGGTAACGAAGAAGAAGTCGCAGCAGTAGGCGCGGTCGGGCCAGTCCGCGCCGTGCAGCCCGACGCTGGGCGGATGCGGCACGCCGGAATTCAGCAGTGACCAGGCATCGCGCCAGGCCGGCACATCGTCGCCCAGCGGCATCTGCATGCGCAGGTATTCGGCCGACCCCGGTTCGCAGTTGAAATCGCCACAGACGATGGCTGAGGCCGGACGCGGCCAGGCGGCAAAGGTCGGGTTGGAGTCCTTGCCTGCCGCCGGCAGCCTCGCCTGCCCCGCGGCTTCGACCTGCAGGGCGCGCAGCGCGTCCACCTGCGCGCCGCGCTGGCGGGCGGAGTAGTACTCCAGGTGCGTCGTCAGGATGCGCAACGGGCCACCGGGTGCGCCGACCACTGCCTCGACGCACACCCGCTGCATGGCCGGCAGCCCCGGATCAGCCGGCGCCGGCAGCATGTGACGGAACACCTGCCCCACCGGCAGGCGCGACAGCAACAGGTTGCCGAACAGCGCCCGCCCACCGCGTCCGTCCGGGACATCCATGCCGGCTCCGAATACCGGCGTGTAGCCGGGAAACGCCGCCGCGAACAGCGCCACCTCGTCGCCGCCCGATCCACCTGGCAAGCCCTCGAAGTTGCAGGCCACCTCCTGCAGGCAGATCAGGTCGAACTCGCCCGCGGCCCGGATCGCCGCCACGGTTCGCGCCGGCTCCACGCGGCCATCGGCCCCGCGGCCCCACTGGATGTTCCAGTTCAACAGTCTCATCGATGAAAACTCCTTCGCCCAGAGGCGGCAGCTTGGGCCCGAAACGTTACAGGGCGGGCGGTCGCGCCGTCCATGCAGCTTGACGACCGCCGTGCAAAAGGCGATTTTGCGCCCATGCCTTCCATCTGCAACCCGTTGCGCGCAATCGGCCTCGCGCTGGCCCTGCTGCTCCTCGCGGCCAGTCCGCCAGCGACCGCACGCGCGTCCGACGAGATCCGCATCGGCGTGCTCGACTTCCTCGGCTCGGAGGCCACGGTCGGCGAATGGTCGCCCTTGCTGCACCACCTCGAGGCTGCGCTGCCCGGCCGGACCGTGCGGCTCGAACAGCTCGACCACGCCGGCATGCGTGCCGCCGTTGCCGCGGGAAAGCTCGACTTCATCGTCACCAATCCCGGTCACTACGTCGAACTCGAGGCCGAACTCGGCGTAAGCCGCATCCTCACGCTGGACGCGGGCGGCGGACGCACGCCTGCGCGGGCGCTGGGTTCGGCGGTGATCGTACGCGCCGACCGCAGCGACCTGCAGTCGCTGATCGAATTGCGCGGCAAGCGCGTCGCCATCGTGGGTCGGGAGGGTTTCGGCGGGTTTCAGCTCGCGTGGGGCGTGCTCGCGGACATCGGCGTGTCCCCCGACGAGGATTTCGCCGAACTGCAGAGCGTGGGCTTTCCGATGAGCAAGGTGCTCGACGCGGTGGCCAGCGGCCGTGCCGACGCCGGCATCGTGCGCGCCTGCCTGCTCGAGGGGCTCGGCGAGGCAGGCCGCGCCTTCCGCGTGCTGGCGCCGCGCAACGAGCCGGGCTTTCCCTGCGCCACCAGCACGCCGCTCTACCCCGACTGGCCGCTCGCCAGCCTGCGCCACACACCACCCGAGCTTGCCCGGCAGGTCGCGATCGCGCTGCTGTCGATGGATGCGGACAGCGACCACCCGACCTGGGCGGTGCCGGCCGACTACCAGTCCGTGCATGACCTGTTCCGCAAGCTGGAGATCGGTCCCTACGCCTACCTGCGCGAACCCACGCTGATGGTGATGGCGCAGCGCTACTGGCCCTGGGTCGCAGGTTTCGCCCTCGTGCTGCTGGGCTGGATCCTGTACACCGTGCGCGTCGAGTACCTGGTGCAACTGCGCACCGCGGCCCTCAGCGCCGCACTGGCCGAGCGCGACCGTCTGGAGTCGGCCGCGCGCGCGACGCAGGAACAAGCCGACCACCTCGCCCGCCTGTCGGTGCTGGGCGAGCTGTCGGGCACGCTCGCCCACGAACTCAACCAGCCGCTGGCCACCATCGCCAACTACGCCAACAGCATCATCCGCCGCGCCGACAATGGCCGCCTGACCGACGCCGCGCTGCGCGAAGCGACCAGCGAGATCGCCGCCCAGGCCGAACGCGCGTCGGGCATCCTGTCGCGCATCCGCGCCTTCGCGCGCAAGCGCACCGCGGCCCGCGAGGCGGTCGCGCCGGTCGAACTCGCCACCGAGGCCATCGCCCTGTTCCGCGGCATGATGGCGCGCGCGCCGGCGATCACCTTCGCCGACACCCTGCCGCCGGACAGCCGCATCGAGGTCGACCGCCTGCAGATCCAGCAGGTCCTGCTGAACCTGCTCAAGAACGGCTACGACGCCAGCCGCGACCAGCCCCCCGAGCGACAGGCGCTCGAAATCCGGCTCGCCGCCACCGGCGACAGGCTCGAGATCATCGTCCGCGACCACGGCAGCGGCATCGACGAGGCCACGCGTGCCAGGCTGTTCGAGCCCTTCTTCACCACCAAGGACGACGGCCTCGGGCTCGGCCTGTCGATCTGCCGCAGCATCGCCGAAGCCCACGGCGGGCGCCTGTTCGCCGGCACGCCTGCAGACGGCATCGGCACCTGCTTCACCCTGTCCCTGCCCGGACTGAAACACGATCCCGCTCATGACCGAACCTGAAGATCTCGCCATCCACGTCGTCGATGACGACGACGCCTTCCGCCGCTCGCTGGTGTTCCTGTTCGAATCGGTGGGCTGGCGGGTCGCCACCCACGCCTCGGCCGAGGACTTCCTTGCGGCCCTGCCCGAGGCCAACGTCGTCGGCTGTCTGGTGCTCGACATCCGCATGCCGATGATGAGCGGCCTGGAACTGCAGCAGGTGCTGCGCAGCCGCGGCTGGACGGTGCCCATCGTGTTCATCACCGGCCACGGCGACGTCGATCTGGCGGTGCAGGCGATGAAGCACGGCGCCTGCGACTTCCTCGAGAAGCCCTTCAAGGATCAGGCCCTGCTCGACGCCGTGGGGCGGGCGCTCAAGCTCGGCTGCGAGGCGCGCGACAGGGCGGCACGCTGCGAAGAGGCCAGAAAACTGCTGGACCGCCTGTCGCCGCGCGAGCGCGAGGTCGCGCGTCTGGTGGCGCAGGGGCTGCCGAACAAGCTGGTCGGGCGCGAGCTCGACATCAGCGAGAAGACGGTGCATGTGCACCGTCATCACGTCATGGAGAAAACCGGCGTCGGCAGCGCCGCCGAGCTCGCGCGCCTGATGCTGCGCGCGGACCCGGCGGCGCTGGACTGATCTCAGACGCGCTCGAGGCGCGCGGGGATCCCCTGGCGCACGGCCGTGCCGGAGATCGCATCCACCCACACGCCCTCGTTGTTCCGCGTGGGGTCGCTGAGGCCCAGATCGTTAAGGTTGATGCCGGTGCGCAGGTCCGGACGGTCGGGCTGCGACTGATCGCCAATGCGATGGGCGCGCGCGCCCAGTTCGCGGTGGCCGTAGCCGTGCTCGATCGCCATCACGCCGCGCATCACGCCTTCATGCACGATCACGGTGCACTCGGCCGCCCCACCCGGGGTGCGGATGCGCGCGCTGTCGCCGGTCTGCAGGCCCAGCCGGGCCGCGTCGTCGGGATGCACGATGACCGGGTTGTCCGGGTGCAGGCCGGTGATGCGGGTAGCGATGCTGTAGGAGTTCTGCAGCGGCGACTTGTAGCTGACGATCTGCAGCGGCCAGTCCGCCTCGGTGTGCAGCGCACGCACCGGCGTACCGTCGAAGAAGGCCGGCGGCTGCCAGGTCGCGCAGCCGGTGAAGCGCTTGCCGGTGAGCGTGTTGCGGCTGCCACCGATGTTGTCGTTCCACAGCCACAGCGGCTTGGTGAAGCGGTGCACCTGCCAGTCCGGGCGTTCCGGGTCCTGCGCCTCGCCGGCGGGCTGGTAGCGTCCGCCGCGGGTGAACAGGAAGGCCACCTTGCGCCATTCCTCGGGCTTGAGCACCGACTCCAGCGCCGGGCGGATGCGCTCCACCCCCGACAGCGCCAGGTCCTCGTCGCTCGCATCGCCCACCGGCGCCTTACCGGCGAAGGCGACGTTGGCACCGCCGCGCAGGTACCAGTCTTCCGGGCATTCCAGCGGCAGGCGATTGCCGTCCATGTCGGCCAGCCCTTCCGGACCGAAACCCGGCAGGCCCATGGCCTTGGCGAGCGCGATGTAGAAGGTCTCCATGCCCACCGGCTGGCCGTCGGCCGCCTTCGCCGCCTTGGGCTCCACCACCGGCCAGCGCGCGGTGCTGGCCTTGGTCGGGACACCGTTCCACGGCGCCGCCCAGCCCCAGCTCTCGTACATGATCGAATCCGGCACGATGTAGTCGGCAAAGGCGTTGCTCTCGTTGATCAACGGATCGACCGAGATGATCAGCGGCAGCTGCTTCGGATCGGCCAGTCCCGCTTCGATCAGCGGCCGGATGCCGGTGATGCCGTACATCGGGTTGCAGCTCCACAGGATCAGCGCCTTCAGGTTGTAGGGGTAGCCGCGCAGCGCACCGGTGAACCATTCGGTGCCCAGGCCCGGGGCGTTGGGGAACCAGGCGTCGCGCGCCGGGTAGGCCTTGCCCTCGGCCTTGCGGCGGGCAAATTCGGCCGAGCGCTCGTAAGCCACGTTGCGCCCCAGCGGCGTGCCCGAAGGCTTGATCTGGCCGGGGAAACCGTCGAGGTCGTAGCGCGGACCGGCACCGGCATCCTTGAAGCCGCCGCCGTTGATGACGAAGCCGCCCTTGTAGTTCAGGTTGCCGATCAGGGCATTGAGCGTCACCACCGCGTAGGCGTTGTAGAAGCCGTTGCCTGCCATCATGCCACCATGCGCCACCGCGCTCGCCTTGCGGCCGTGGCGGGTGAATTCGTCCGCAAGGCCGACGATGATCTCCTCCGGAATGCCGCAGATCGCCGCGTATTCGGCAATCGTTTGCGTGCGTGCCGATTCGCGCAGCAGGTCGAACGCGGTCTTCAGCAGCACCGGCTTGTCGCCCAGCATCACGGTCGCGCCGTTCGCTTCCAGCGGCGCCGGGCCGGTCGCCGTGCCGGCCGGGACCGGCTGGCCGTCGGCACCCAGCACCAGGTAGGGATCGGCGTCCTTGTAGCGCTCGGCCTCGGCCACCGTCATGCCGATATCCGAGCCGCGCAGGAAACGGCCCTGGCGCGGATGCCCGTCCTGCACGATCACCAGCCAGCTCGCGTTGGTGAAGGACGGTTCGCCGCCGGCTTCGGCCGCCTTCTGGTTCGGATGGGCGAGATAGGCGGTATTGACCCGGTCGTTGTCGAACATCCAGCGCATCATGCCCATCACCAGTGCACCGTCGGTGCCCGGGCGGATCGGCACCCAGCGCCCGCGGTCGCCGGCCGCCAGGTTATTGGAGTTGTTCAGGACCGGATCGATCACCACGTAGTCCAGCGTGCCTTCGCTGCGCCCCTTGGCAAGCTTGGCGCCGGTGATCTTGAACGGGTTGCCGGCGTTACCCGGCGCCGTGCCGATGAAGAGCACGAACTCGGCATTCGACAGATCGGGCTTGGCATGCGGCATGGCCTTGAGGTCGCCGAACAGGGCGCCCGAGCCGGAACGGTAGGCGCCGCCGCAGTACGAGCCGTGACCGACATGGTTGAGCGTGCCGTAGGCCTTGTTCCAGAAGCGCCGGCTGAAGGCCTCGCGGCCGTCGTTGACGCTGGTCAGCACGCCGACCTGATTCACCCGCGGCCCCAGTTCGGGCGCGTCGGCGTCGATCGGCGTCTTCAGGTCGCGCAACGCGGCCAGCCCCTCGACATGGCCTTCGCCGAACAGGTCGCCGCCCTCGACGACCTCCTTCACCAGCTGCTCGAAGGAAATCGGCTGCCACTGGCCGGAATTGCGCGGGCCGACGCGTTTGAGCGGCGTCAGCACGCGGAAGGGCGAATTCATCTGGTCCATCGCCGCATTGCCGCGACCGCAGGCGGTCGAGCGCCCCGCCAGGCCCTTGTCCTGGAAGCGCGACAGGGCGATCAGGCTTTCCTTGACCGAGGCCTTCATCGGCAGATGCGGATCGGTCGATAGCGGGCTGTAGGGGTTGCCGCTGACACGGATGATGTTGCCGGTGGGCTTGTCGACGCGCACCCGAACGCCGCACAACGTGGTGCAGCCCAGACAGGCGGTGTAGCTGACCTGCTGATCGGGGTTGGGTGTGAGCTCGCCGGTGACCGGATCAACGGTGTATTCCGGCGCGGCCGAGCGGCCGTGGATGTGGCGGCCCTCGGCGATCTTCTCTTCTTCGGGACCGGTGAAGTTGGCCACCATGCGGCCGAGGGTCTGCGAGAAGCCGGCGGCGAAGGCAGCCAGGCCGCCGGCGGCGATGATTTCACGACGTTCGATTTTCATGATGCTTCTCCTTGGTCGCGCACGCTCAGGCGCCGGCCTTGTCGGTGGAACCGGCTGCGAGGCGGTCGAGCGGCAGCAAGGTGGTGATGAGGACGAAGAGGAAGACGCACAACCCGGCGGTACCGACGATGCCCATCAGGCCTTCGGGGCCGAGCGGCAGCGAGTAGCTGTAGTAGCCGGCGCCGGTCTTGGGCACTTCCTGGCCGCCGATGAAGATGGACCAGCGCATCATCCAGGCCGAATGCAGTGCCAGCAGGCCGATCAGCAGGCCGGAGCCGGGGCGCTTCCACGCCAGCAGCAGGGTCAGCACGGTCGCAGCGACCGCCCATGCGGCGGACAGCTGCCAGTTGGCCGAGGGGCCGACTTCAGCCAGCGCCCGGGCATGGACCGGCGAGACGCCGGACAGTCCCAGCGCCAGCCACAGCGCACCGATGGCCAGCGCAACGAGCTGGGTCGCTGCCAGCACATGCGCCAGGCTGCGGGTGCTCGCCGGGTTGCGGGCGCTGTAGCGGTTGAACAGCAGCGCCAGACCGGCGGCACCGGCCAGCGCGGTCACGACGAACTGGACCGGCAGCAGCGGCGTGTTCCACAGCGGACGCGCCTGCACCACGGCCACTTCGGCCCCCGTGTACAACGCCACCAGCGTGGCACCGACCAGGGCCAGCAGGGCCGCGGCCTTCAGCGCACCGCGGCTTTCATGCCCGCCATAGGCGAGCAGGCCGGCCACAGCTGCCAGCTTGCCGCTGGCGGCGGCATGGCGCGCCAGGTCAGGACGCAAGGCCAGCCAGGCGTAGGTCAGCAAGCCGACCAGATACACCGGGATGAAGAACGCCCCCCACGACATCCAAGAGGTCGGCGTGAAGTAGGCATAGAAATGCCAGAAGCGGCCCGGCTGGTGGAGGTCGGCCAGCAATGCCACCGGCGCGGCCAGGCCGCACACCAGCGCACCGAGCAGCGCCAGGCGCGAGATGCCCGCCCAGCCCGGACGGCGGAAGACGACGCCCGGCAGCGACAGCAGGAAGGCGCCGTAGGACAGGCCGATGAGGAAGAAGTACTGCACCGCCCACGGCAGCCACGCGACTTCACGCGCGACGTTGATGGTTTCGACGATGTTCGGGTTCATGATGGATCTCCTCGCGTGCGGTTCAGGCGTGCGGCAGGTTGCGGGGCTTCCACAGCGTGCCCTCGCCTTCGACCTTGCCGGTGAAGCGTTCGTCGAGGCCGATGTAGAACACCCGCGGCGCGGTCTCGAGCTCGGGCTTGAGCACCTTCAACTGCGGCTGCGCGTCCTTCAGGCGGCGGGCAAGCTCGCCGTCGGGGTCGTTGATGTCGCCGAAGATGCGCGCGCCGCCGACACAGGTCTCGACGCAGGCGGGCAACAGGCCGGCATCCACGCGGTGCGCGCAGAAGGTGCATTTGTCGGCCTTGTTGGTCTCGTGGTTGATGAAGCGCGCGTCGTAGGGACAGGCCTGCACGCAGTAGGCGCAGCCCACGCAGCGGTCGCCATCGACGGCGACGATGCCGTCCTCGCGCTTGTAGGTGGCGCTCACCGGGCACACCGGGATGCACGGCGGGTTGTCGCAATGGTTGCACAGGCGCGGCAGCACGTAGGTGCCGGCGGGCTGGGCGCTGTCGGTGAGCTTGACGCTGTAGGTCGACACGACGGTGCGGAAGCTGCCCTCGGGCACCGCGTTCTCCTGGATGCAGGACACGGTGCAGGCCTGGCAGCCGATGCACTTGCGCACGTCGATCAGCATCGCCCACTGGTGCTTGCCGGTGCTGGCGATCGCCGGCGTGGGCGCGATCGCCGCAGCAGCGGTGACCACCGGCACGCCGCGCAGGAAGGCACGGCGCGAGGGCGAGGCCGGGATTGCAGGGGATTCGGAACGGGACTTCATGACGGGACTCCAGGTGCCATTGGCGTGGTTGCCACTCTAGGCCTCCGATGTCCCTACAGAAATTGGGGAAATGAGGCAGCGCGCTAGATGGTTTTACCTATTGCGCCTCCCCTTGCCCGATGCCCTCCTGCCCGCCGCCGCGCCCGCCGCGTGTCACGACCGGCCACGCGCCGCATAATCGCGTCATCCGCAAGAGGAACCGCAACGCATGGCAGCGACGCACGAACCGCGACACCATCACGATCACGACCATTCCCACGCGCACGACCATGCGCACGACCACGAACACGGGCATGGCGGACATGGGCACGGCCATCACCATCACGACCACGCCGCCAGCCGCTACCTGCCGCTGGCGCTCGCGCTGACGCTCGGCTTCGCCGCAGTCGAGGCGCTGGCGGGCTGGTGGTCGGGTTCGCTGGCGCTGCTGGGCGACGCCGGACACATGGTCACCGACGCGCTGTCGCTCGGGCTGGCCGCGATTGCGGCGCGCATTGCGCTGCGCCCGACGGGTCCGCGCCACTCCTATGGCCTGCGTCGGGTCGAGGCGCTCGCAGCGCTGGCCAACAGCCTGTTCATGCTCGCCGTGGTGGCCCTGCTGCTGTGGCAGGCGGTGCTTCGGCTGCTCGAGCCACGCGAGATCGCCGGCGAGATGGTGACGCTGGTGGCGCTGGGCGGCCTCGTGCTCAACCTCGCCGTCGCCTGGCTGCTGACCCGCGGCGAAGGCGACCTCAACACCCGCGGCGCGCTGCTGCATGTGATGGGTGACCTGCTCGGCTCGGTGGCGGCGCTCGGCTCCGGCCTCGTCATCCAGTTCACCGGCTGGACGCCGATCGATCCGCTGCTGACCATGCTGATCTGCGGCCTGATCCTGTTCTCCACGCTGTCGCTGCTGCGCAACGTGCTGCATACCCTGCTCGAAGGCGTGCCCGACGGCCTGTCGCTGCCCGAAGTGGGCCGCAGCATGGCGGCCGTGCCCGGCGTGCGCTCGGTCCATGACCTCCACATCTGGAGCCTGGATTCGCGCCGCACTGCGCTGTCGGCCCACATCCTGCTCAGTGGCGAACAGCCATGGCAGGCCGTGCTGGATGCGGAACGGGCGCTGCTGCACGCGCGCTTCGCCATCGAGCACGTCACCCTGCAGCCCGAACTGCCCCCCGCCGTCCCGCTCGTGTTCACGCCCCGCAATTCCAGCGCCAGGGTCGATCACGGATAATCGGCGCTACGCAACAGGAGTCCTCCATGCATTCAGCCCAGGAACTGGTCAGCCAGATCGAAGCCCTGACCTCGCTGCCGACGGTATACGAACGCGTGCGCGAGCAACTGGAGTCGCCGGACGGATCGGTGTTCGAGGTCGCGCGCCTGGTCTCGGCCGACCCGGCCCTCACTGCCCGGCTGCTGCGCCTGGTCAACAGCGCGATGTACGGCTATCGGGGCGAGATCGACAACGTCGTGCGCGCGGTGCAGATCCTTGGCCTGCAGCAGGTTCACGACCTCGTGCTGGCGATGTCGCTGCATGCGGTGTTCGCAGGCATCCGCCCTGCGCAGCTGGACATGAACCGCTTCTGGCGCGAGAGCGTGCTGTGTGCGCTGGCGTCCCACGCCATCGCACAACGGACGGGCGCGGTCGCGGCGGAACGCAGTTTCGTGATGGGCCTGCTGGCCGACATCGGCCACCTCGTGCTGTTCCAGACCGCGCCGGAACTGGCCGCGGAGGCCCGCACGATTGCCGGGCAAGGCGGGGAGCCCCTGCACCACGTCGAAAGGCGGGTCGTCGGCTGCGACTTCGCCGAGGTCGGCGCGACGCTGATGGACCAGTGGCGGGTGCCCCGAGCCTTCGCCGAAGCCATCGGTGCGCAGACGCTGCCGCGGCTCGGCGGAGAACACGCCGCCGACGCCGCAGCACTCAACCTGGCCAGCCACATCGTCGCCGCGGATAGGCTCGGCGAGTCGAGCGAACAGGTCGGCGCCCGCATCGACCAGACCGTGTGGGACCTGCTCGGACTCGATGCGGAATGCATCGCCGCAGTGCGCGAGGAGGCCGAACTGAACCTCGCGGCCTACCTGTCCCTGTTCTTCCCGTCTGCCCCCCGCCAGGTCACCAGAGACCTCTAAACCCGCGAGAACACTGGGTTTTCGTACAAAAAACGGGCCGCCTGTTGCTACTACATCTAGTATTATTTTTTTAAATGCAACACAAAAGAAACAATTAAGCGACTGTTTTTAAAGCATTTTATTTTTTTGCGCTAACGCGGTTTAGGCGCTATTCTTCAGTCCGTTTTCTGAACTACCCACGGATGAAGAAAAAGACCATGAGCGAGACCACCAGCGCACCCACCCAAGGCAACGTCAAGCCCACCGCCGCCAACCTGGCAATGCAGGAAATCTCGGGCGAAGTCCTCATCGAGAAATATGCCAAGGGCGACGAGCAGACCGTTGCGCAGGTGCGCCAGCGCGTCGCGCGTGCCCTTGCCGCGATCGAGGCCGAAGACAAGCGCGCCCACTGGGAGGCGAAGTTCCTCGAGGCGCAGGAAAAGGGCTTCGTGCCCGCCGGCCGCATCAACAGTGCCGCGGGCACCACGCTGGCCGCCACGCTGATCAACTGCTTCGTGCAGCCGGTCGGCGACTCGGTGACCGAAGCCGTCGATGGCCGTCCCGGCATCTACACCGCGCTGGCCCAGGCCGCCGAAACCATGCGCCGCGGTGGCGGCGTGGGTTACGACTTCTCGTCGATCCGTCCGAAGGGCGCGCTGGTCAAGGGCACGGCCTCCAACGCCTCCGGCCCGGTGTCCTACATGCGCGTGTTCGACCGCTCGTGCGAAACGGTCGAATCGGCCGGCGCCCGCCGCGGCGCGCAGATGGGCGTGCTGCGCTGCGACCATCCGGACATCGAGGAATTCATCCACGCCAAGGACGAAGGCGACCTCACCAACTTCAACATCTCGGTCGGCGTCACCGACCCCTTCATGCAGGCCGTCGAGGCCGACGGTGACGTCGAGCTGGTGCACAAGGCCGAGCCCACCGAAGAACTGAAGGACGCCGGCGCCTACCAGCGCGACGACGGCCTGTGGGTGTACCGCAAGGTGCGCGCGCGCGAACTGTGGGACCAGGTCATGCGCTCGACCTACGACCACGCCGAGCCGGGCATCCTGTTCCTCGACCGCATGAACCAGGACAACAACCTGTACTACTGCGAGACCATCGAGGCCACCAACCCCTGCGCCGAACAGCCGCTGCCGCCCTACGGCTGCTGCTGCCTGGGCTCGATCAACCTCACGCCCTTCGTCAAGAACCCGTTCACCGACAAGGCCGAGTTCGACTACGCCGGCTTCGGCAAGGTGGTCGACGTCTCCATCCGCATGCTCGACAACGTGCTCGAAGCGACCCACTGGCCGCTCGCGCAACAGCACGCCGAAGCGCAATCCAAGCGCCGCGTGGGTCTGGGCTTCACCGGCCTGGGTGACGCGCTGATCATGCTCGGCAAGCGCTACGACACGCCCGAAGCGCGCGAGGAAGCACGCAAGATCTCCGAGTTCATGCGCAACCGCGCCTACCTGGCCTCGTCCGACCTGGCCAAGGAGCGCGGCGCCTTCCCGCTGTTCAACGCCGACCTGTACCTGTCTGGCGGCAACTTCGCCTCGCGCCTGCCGGCCGAGGTGAAGGACAAGATCCGCAAGAACGGCATCCGCAACTCGCACCTGCTGTCGATCGCGCCCACCGGCACCATCAGCCTGGCCTTCGCCGACAACGCTTCCAACGGCATCGAGCCGCCCTTCTCCTACACCTACACCCGCCGCAAGCGCATGGCCGACGGCACCTTCAAGGAGTATGCGGTCGAGGACTACGCGTGGCGCCTGTACCGCCACCTCGGTGGCAACGTGGACAAGCTGCCGGAATCCTTCGTCACCGCGCTGGAGATCTCCGCGCAGGCGCACAAGGACATGGTCGCCGCGGTCGCGCCCTACATCGACACATCCATCTCCAAGACGGTGAACGTGCCCGAGGACTACCCGTACGCGGAGTTCGAGGACCTCTACCTCACCGCTTGGAAGGCCGGCCTGAAGGGCCTCGCCACCTACCGCCCCAACAACGTGCTGGGCTCCGTACTGTCGGTGACCCCGACCGCCGAGCAGAAGCAGCCGCACGACGTCGAGATCGTCGACGCCAACAAGCGCCTGTCGATCAAGAGCCTGCCCGCCCCGGTGCTGTCCAGCCTGCGCTGGCCCGGCCGCCCCGAGATGCCGGACGGCAACATGGCCTGGACCTACATGCTCAACACCCCGACCGGCGACTTCGCGCTGTTCGTCGGCCAGTTCGGCACCAATGGCGGCACCTTCCCATTCGAAGTGTGGGTGAACGGCGCCGACCAGCCGCGCGGCCTGGGTGCGGTGGCCAAGACCCTGTCGATGGACATGCGCGCCAACGACCGCGCCTGGCTCAAGCTCAAGCTCGACACCCTGGCCCGCACCGTCGGCGAGCGCTCGTTCGAGATGCCCTTCCCGCCGCACGGCGAGAAGAAGCTGGTGCCCGGCGTGGTGTCGGCCTTCGCCCAGGTCGTCAACTACCGCTGCGAGAAGCTCGGCGTGTTCGACAAGGAAGACGAGAGCAACGGTGTGCTCGACACCCTGTTCAGCCTTGAAGAGCCCAAGACCGGCACCGATGGCACGCTGTCGTGGACGGTGGACATCTACAACCCGGCCACCAGTGAAGACTTCGTGCTCGGCCTGAAGGAAATCACGCTGCCGGACGGCGTCACCCGCCCGTACTCGGTGTGGCTGTCGGGCAACTACCCGCGCGCCCTGGACGGCCTGACCCGCATCCTGTCGCTCGACATGCGCGTCATGGATCCGGCCTGGATCGGCATGAAGCTGCGCAAGTTGCTCGACTACCCCGAGCCGCTGGGCGACTTCATGGCCTTCGTGCCCGGCACCCGCCGCCAGCAGAACTGGCCCAGCACCGTGGCCTATCTGGCGCAGCTCATCATCCACCGCTATGCCATGCTCGGCGTGCTGGATGAAAAGGGCTATCCGACGCGCGAGATGGGCATTCTCGAGTCGCCGCGTGACGACAACGAGCCCAAGCTGATGCAGGGCGCGCTGTGCACCGAATGCGGCAACCACACGGTGATCCGCAAGGACGGTTGCGACTTCTGCACGGCCTGCGGTGCAGTGGGGACCTGCGGCTGATTCCGGGATCAGGGCTGAATCGGGGGCAAGCCTGTGGGTTACAGCATAAGCTGCGACTTCCCCTCCATAAGCTGCGACTAAGCCCCGCATAAGCTGCGACTCAGCCGCAAGCTATTCTCAAAAGGCCCGACTCCATTGGAGCCGGGCCTTTTTCCTGATGCGTTCGTTGGCTGCTTGGCCAGCGATCAAGGAGCTACGATGCGCCAACATCGAAACGCAGGAGTACTCACGAATCGTAACTGCGTTCGCACAACGGCCAGGTGGCCGTAGTGGGCACCTACCTTTCATGAAACTGGTAGAAAAGATCGAGCTACTCAAGCAATTCAGCTTTCCTCAGAGGCAAGAAAACTCCCTGCCCGAGCACACCAGTGATGACAATGGGATGTATCCGAGCACCCCAGTCTGACAAGAAACTGTCATCGGAGGAGGCAAAACTATCGCGGGAACTCCGAGTTTACGCGCCTATCAGCAGTTTCGTTTGCAATCACTCTGCCGTTCTGCCAGTAGGCGTTCGCTGACCACTCCATCTGGAAGCGCTTGAGAGCTCTCGCCCTGAAGTTCGAGCACTCCATCTCAGACATGCTCCCCTGCAAACACTTCGGGTGCGGCTTGAATACACGGTTAAACACCGTCATCTGCGTGTCCCAAGTAACTGGGGCGGAGATCGCATTGGCCGCACAAGCAAAGACCAGGACGAACGACAGAAAAATCTCGAAATAGTACTTATTAGCCATAACTATTAATAATCATTTAATGCTTCCAGAATCAAGAGATGTGACTCACCTTAGCGCAGAACAACCGAGCTAAGCTTCTCATCCAGTTGCCTAAACACATCCCTTCCTTGATCGTCGCGATCAACGGCGAAGAGGAACAAGCATCGGCCGCCACTGGACTTCTCCCACTGGTGGCCGACTTGCTTCTTCTCCCGCGAGTCGTCGTTCGTGCGGTAGACCTCCCCCTTGTACTCAACGACCAAGATGCGGCCGTCCTCCAACTCAGCCACGAAGTCCGGGTAGAAGTAGTCCGTCGCGGTCGGCAGCCAGAACGAGAACTGCTCTTGTCGCTCGATGTTTCGCACCCAGTGCCTCACCTTCGGGTGGATATCGAGCGCCATTGCGCACCGGAACTCCTCCGCCTGCTGGCCGGAGGCAGTCTTCTCCCGAAGGTCGTGGATCACCGGGTAGAAGTGCTTGCTGAACTCGTAGCTGCCTTGATAGAGATTCCTCGCGGGGTACTTCCCAGGCTCAAACGTGAAGCTGTACCGAGCCGTCTCTTCCAAGGGCGGCACGCTCATCTCAAACAACCGGCCCTGGAAACCTTGCTGAATCGCCGTCTGGCGAAGGCGCTCGATCTCGGCGGACACAGCCTGGGCAAGTTGGAAGCGTGCGCGGACCAGTGCGGTGAGACTGAACCCCCGGTCGTGCATGAGGTGAGCCAGCATCTTGGTCAGGTAAGCCTGAAGCTGAAGTTGCGACAAATAGGGCTTTCGCACCTCTCCGTCGAGCCAGCGGACAAGATCCTGCTCGCTGACGTGGCTCGCCACCTCATTGAGCTTGAGCTGAAGGGCATCGACGTGCCGGAACTTGACCCTCTCTCCTGCCACGTCGATCTCGAACGAATTGACGGTCTCGTGGATGCTAAAACCCGCCAGCTGTACCGGGAAGTCGAGCAGGTTCCAGTCCCCCAGGCTGGCCAGGGTGTCCTTCTCCACAAGCTCCAGATACCCTTCGAGGTTCAAGCACAGCTGGGGGATAGGGGCAAACGAGATCCCGAGCTGTGCCGGCGCGCGCATCGCTTGCCGCAGCGCCCGATGATCGGCGAACTGCTGCGCGACACGTTGGCGGGCACGAGGAGCCACCGCAGCTACAAGAAACGTCTCCGCCTGCTTCAGTGTCTCGTGATCCACCGCTCCACGTATTACCGCCGTAGCACCCTGGGAGGTGGGGTGAATCTCCACCTTATCGCGGAGCTCTGCAGGCCAGTGCTGCGTATCAGGCACGGCTGGAAGCTCGATATGGCAGTCAGGGACAACAAGGGATTGAGGTGCGGGGTGAGCCCCCTCTCCACCGATCAGCGGAAGCGGTTGCTGCGGCACAAGCAGCGAGGCCGTATCCAGGCGCTCGAAGCCCATGTTCTGAACCAGACGATCCTTGAGATTGCTGGCGGCCTCCGCGAAGTTTGTGGCAACGATATGCGCGTAAGCCTTATTCAACGCCTCCTGACTGCGATCCTTGGCATAAGGCATGCGGAGCACACGCCCAAGCAGCTGCTCGACATCCTTGGCCGAGTTCACTGACTGGAGGCTCGAAAGCACGTACGCAAACGAGCAATCCCACCCTTCCTTGAGAGCCTCGACCGTGATGACGTAGCGCACCGGGCACGCACGGTCGAAAAGGTTGATGCCATCGAGCTCTTTCTGTGCCCCCGTGGCAACCGCGATCTGCTCCTCCGGAATCTTCTCCTCGTCGATCAGGTGCTGACGAACCACATCGACTGTCGCCTCTCCGCCCTTTGGCATGGCTTGCACCAGGACGATAGGCCGCACGTACTCCTCTTCCTTGAGCGCAACGAGTTCCAGCCCATCTCGGGTAAGAACCGCATCCCGCAGGCACTCGCGCCACCCCTCGGGGTGCTCGGCGAGGACGATGGGGAGCTTGATCATCTGCTCAGCCCGCAGTTCTTGCGCGCCAACGGAATAGAGCACGTTGTTGCCAGGAACCGGCGTGGCCGTCATCTCGACAATACAACTGGGGTTGAGCCGGCCAATCGTCTTGAAAAACCGGTCGGTTCGGTTGTTATGGGCCTCGTCGATGATGACCAAGGGCCGATGTAGGTTCAACCAGTTGGCTACCGAGTACTTCACCCTGCCTACGTCTCTGGCAGTCAGGAAAGGCTGCCTGGCCAAGTCAGCCTCCGTGACCTTCTCCAGCCGATCAGCAAGCACCCCAGGCAGATCTCTAAAGTGCTCCGCCAGCTCTTCAAAGAACGCATAGACGTTCCTCGTACTGGTGTCTGACACGTTGAGCGACTGGATGGTGGTCACGA
The DNA here is from genome assembly GCF_000310165.2 of Thauera sp. 63. Taxonomy (NCBI): domain Bacteria; kingdom Pseudomonadati; phylum Pseudomonadota; class Betaproteobacteria; order Rhodocyclales; family Zoogloeaceae; genus Thauera; species Thauera sp. 63. The sequence continues at coordinate 15,419 of NZ_AMXC01000010.1, read as the reverse complement.
TCACGATGCATGACTTACCGACATCGTGCGGGCTGATCGTCTGCAGGCTCGTGAGATCACAGACCTGAATGCGATCACCGAAGTGCTGTGCCAGCGCCTGCCGGTAAGGATGCCTCGCGTTTGCAAGGGCTTCGAGGGTCTGGGTGCGGATCGTGTCGGATGGCGTCAGCCATAGGGCGACAGGTGCATCGGTATCCTGCGTTGCCTTGCCAGCGAGCGAGACCGCATGCGCAGCGAGGACCGTTTTGCCCCCGCCTGTAGGGACCCGCAGGCAGACGCAGGGCACCTCAGGAAAAAGATCGTGGTACGGCTCGCTGCGCTGCTGCTCAGCCAAGCTCTCCCGATAAGCTTGCTCGATGGGCACGTTCCGGCAACGGGTGAGGAACGCCTCTAGGGCACGCAGAACATCGCGTTGGTACTTCTTCAGTTCGAACATCGTGGCCTCAGCGCATCTTCACGTCGTACGGGATCTGCTTGAAGGTGACACCTTCGGCAGCCAAGCGGGCTGGGCCTAGGCGCGAAGTCTCTCCGTAGACGACAGCGGAGGTGCCCGCTGGCTGAAGATCGCGGAGGTGAGACAGCACCGCATTCGTAAGCACGTTGCCGCCATCGGGGCGGCGATCACCAAGAATGCTGTTGTAGAGCAGGAAGTAAGCCTTGCCCTCATGCACGCCGATCAGGGGGGACTCAAAGGCTTGCTGCGCCGGCTTGCCGGTCTCCAGCATCCAAACATAAGCAGCCAGCGTCTTGAAGCGAACGGAAGGGCTGAGCCGGCCGTTCTCATCGAATGCCGCGTCACCAAGGGTGTAGAACGAGAAGCCTCCACCTCCCTGCCAGCCAACGGCTTCGCTGACGCCACCTTGCTCACCTTCCACGACCTTTTGCAGCCGGGGAGCGCAGTGGGTCCGCGCATGCGTGCCCATCTCAATACCGATATATCGTCGCCCCATTTTGTGGGCAACGGCCGCTGTAGTGCCTGACCCGAGGAACGAGTCAAGCACCAATTCTCCCGGATTTGTGGCGATATGGAGAACGCGCTGCATGAGCCGCTCTGGTTTAGGGCTGTCGAAGGCAGCGATCTTTCCGAACAGCGCGTGGATTTCCTTCTTGGACTCGTCTGTGTGCCCCACTTCCACGGACGGCCACCAGGTCCAAGGAGTCACACCCGGCACTTCAGACAGATAACGGATGATGTTTGGCTGCCCATTCCCGTTCCTACCAAAGTAGATGCGCCCCTCTGCTAACAGACGCTCGTAGGTGGCTTTCGAAACCCCCCAGCAACGCCCAGAAGGGGGCCTATGCCTAGCCCCTCCTGGCGTAACGACCTCATAGAACTGCTCGGGGGTCGCGTGCCCCTCCTGAGCTGTCATGGGCACGGGCCGCCAGCGTCCTCTAGGATCACTGTTCGGATTCCGATACACCCGTGCTTGGTCTTCGGTGATAGGGACCAAGTTACGGCGAAGCTTGAATTGCTCAGGATTCTTCGCGTAGACGACCAAATACTCGTGCACGTCCCCGATAGCTTCTCGATTCTCCCGTGAGTAGCGCTTCTGCCAGACGTTTGAGGCGACAAAACTGTTACGGCCAAACACCTCGTCCATCAGAACCTTGAGGTAGTGGGCCTCGTTGTCGTCGATGGAAACCCATATGCTTCCATCTTCAGCCAATAGTTCCTTCAGAAGAACAAGGCGTGGATACATCATCGACAGCCATTGGCTATGCTCCAGCTTGTCGTCGTAGTGCTCGAACGCACTCTTCGTGTTGTACGGGGGGTCGATGTAAATGCACTTCACCTGCCCGGCATAGAAGGGGATCAACGCCTTTAAGGCCAGCAAGTTGTCGCCCTGGATGAGCATGTTCCTACCGGCATCCCGCTGATCGCCGAACGTCTGCTCCAGGTTCAGGAGGTGGTACGGGACCTCATGGGTGGCTTCTTTTGCTTGGTTCTTGTTGACCCAGTCGAGGAAAGGCATAGGGCGGCAGACGACATGACGAAAGGCTGCATTGTAGCCCGATGCCCAGCTCAGGCTGTGCCACTCAGAGCCTCCTCCGCTCGGCGCTGATCGCTCACTCCGGCGAGGAGGCTCTCAGCGCCGCAAGAAGCTCCCGCGCATCTTCGTCCGAGCCGTACGCCAACTGAAGCAGCAGCTGGATTGGCTCGGGAATGTCCCGCTCACTCTCGTATCGCGAGCCGGCTGATTGGGTGACAGCAACCCTACGCCAGAAGGCGTTTTGGTTCAGGCCCAGCTCCTTCCGGCGAGCACGCACGCTTTCCGAGCCTGTGAAACGCAGGGATAGGTTCTTGAGATCCGGCATGGCAGCTCCTATGGCAAAGCCCGGAGCATACGCAAAGCCAACCTTCAGCCTCAACTCAGTCGCGTGCCAAGGGTCTTGCCACGATCTGAGGTGTTTTTCTGGGCAGCGACAAGTCAAACGCCACCTGTTCGACACCCATCGCAGCCATGCACTGCAGGTAGAAGACAAACGAGAACGTACCTCGCGACATCTTGTTCGCGATGGAGCGCTCCGTCTCCTTGACGCCAAGCTCCTGAAGCCGCTTGGCCAGCATGGCGTAGGTCAGCCCGCGTCGGACCAACTCAGAGCGCACGATGCGCCGCGCTTCGTTCTCCCAGTACATGTATCAAAGCTACCACCCACTCTAACTCTCCGTGATTTACATCCCGCCAAAGAAGACTAGAATCCCACTTATGGGATTTTGAGTTCTTTTATTCAATTTAGATATAGCTGACCTCCCTATACAAACGCGATCCACAACCACGTTTGTACAGAGGAGGCAGTAGATGGCAACAGGCTTCGAGTTCTTTGAACTCGTGAAATCACAGTGCGGGGCACGGAAGATCATGAACAAGGTAGGCGACACCATCCTGGAGATCATCTTCCCGGAAGACGGGAAGGTTCGCTCGCGGAAGATCGTGACGCGATCACGGGCACGAGCCACCGGGAAGTATCCCAGCTGGAAGATGGGCCGAATGCTCCAGTGGGAGTCGCAAAACGAGCTCAACGCATTCCGCTTGCTCGATGCCAACCCCGAGGCGGTGGCGTATCACGAACAGCCGCTGACCATCAAGTTCGTCCTCCACGGCGAGGAGCACACTCACTACCCGGACGTACTCGTCCAGTGGGGCCACTCGCGCGAACTTTGGGAGGTCAAACCCGAGGCAGAAGCCTCCTTGCCGCACTACGCAGAGCGGACTCGCTTCCTCGAAGCCGCGCTACCGCAGCTCGGGTTCTCGTATCGCATCGTTCTGGCTGAAGAGCTGGCAAAGCAACCCCGACTCTCAAACGTACTGACGTTACTCAAGCACGGCAGACCGCCTGTAGGCGAACTCGCACGAGAACAGGTGCGCCAGCTCTTGATCGCGACGCCCTTCATCACCTGGCAATCTGCTCTTCGCGATTTGGGTACAAACGGACGCGCAGTCGTGGCCCGTCTGGCACTGGAAGGCATGCTTGCCTGCGATCTTGATTGCGAGCTAACGCCAACTACCCATTTTAGGCTTAACAGGGGAACAGCATGAGTACAGTCGCTTTCCGAGCAGGCACCGTCTTTGATATCGATGGCAAGCGCTACACGCTGCTGCGGCTTGTTGAAGACCACATCTGGCAGGCAGAAGAGTCTCGCACCAAACGGATACAAGAGCTCACGGAGGAAAAGCTAAGGCAGTTGTACGTGCAAGGGCAACTGCGCTTCACCACCCATCACGACGCCGCGCCTGGAGCTCATAGCAACGCTGTGCCAACGTACTCTCCAGAGCAGTGGGAGCAGGCAAAGGTGCGTAGAGCTTATGTCATGGCCACGCTCAGCCTACCGAACACCCGTCACGCCCTGCTTCCCGCGATCACCGAAGTTTGGGAAAAGCTTCGTGAGCCCGCGGCACCGCCAAACCCAGCAACAGTGATCCGGTGGAAAAACAAATTCATAAATGCCGGCCAAGACATCACGGCGATCATCGACCACACCCACAAAAAAGGCAACAGGCACGCACGCTTCCCCAAAGAGGTTGAGGAGTTCGTGGCGCAGGCTATCGATGTGAAGTACATGACGCTGGAGCGCGGAACCATTCAGGACACGTTTGAACATGCCCTTACCCTAGTCCTTCGCGAGAACAAACTACGACCCGCCGCGACCCAACTGCCGCTGCCCACGCGACGAATGGTTACGCGAATGATCGAAGCAATCCCAGCATTTGACCGCTATGCCGCGCGCCATGGCCAGATGGCCGCGACTAAGCGGTTCAGGTCTGTGCAGCGACATCGCACGACCGCTGCCCCGCTGGAGCGTGCAGAGATCGATCACAGTCCCTTGGACTTAATGGTGATCGACGACGAGACCGGGCTGCCGCTTGGCCGCCCGTACATCACGGCATGTATCGACGACTACACGCGTTGCATCCTTGGCCTTCACGTTAGCTTTGAGCCACCGAGCCACCTCACGGTCGCACGCTGCCTCAAGCAAGCATTTCTCCCCAAGGTCGCCTTGGCCAATGAGTTCCCCGCGATCAAGAACGAATGGCAGGCACATGGCGTCATGCGCGAGCTCGTCGTCGATAACGGCACCGAGTTCCATAGTGCCAGCCTCGAAAACGCCTGCTACTCACTTGGAATCGAGATCCACTACTCCGCTCGGAAGACACCTTGGTTCAAAGGGAAGGTTGAGCGCTTCCTGGGGACACTGAACCGGGCAGTTGCTCACGGAACGCCCGGCACGACGTTCAGCAACATCTTCGACAAAGAGGAGTACGACCCGTCGAAGCACGCCATCGTGCGCTACAGCGTGCTTAAAGAGATCGTCAACACCTGGATCGTCGATGTGTATCACCAGCAGGTGCATCGTACCCTCGGCGCTCCTCCCGCAGCCGTATGGTCGAAGAGCATTAGCCCCGATGAAGTTCTGGTGCCCGAAGATCCCGCGAGGCTCGACGCGATCCTCGGTAAAAGCGAGGTGCGCAGACTCACTCACAAGGGTATCGAGCTCTACGGCTTGCTGTACAACTCGCATGAGCTGACAGGCTTGCGCCGCAAGATCGGCGAAAAGCTCGATGTCGAGATTCGAGTTGATTCCTCGGACCTGGGCGAGATCATTGTCCTCTCCCCCGACAAACGACAACTGTTCACTGTGCCGGCGATCAATCGAGAGTACGCCAGCGGTCTGTCTGAGTGGCAGCACCGCGTATGCAAGCGCTTCGCCGCTCGCCATCTTGAGCAGTACTCCCCAGAAGGGTGGCTCGAAGCTAAGGCGCGCATTGCTGACCTGATCGACAACGAGCTGATGCACAAGAAGCAGAAGACTCGTACTCGGATCGCGCGCTACAAGGAACACCAGAAGGCACCGCAGTTGCCCACGCCGCCCGCTGAGCTTGCGATTAAACACGCGCCACTACCTCCGCCGGAAGCCCGGCCCGAGTGCCCCCCTGTGGTTACTCCAGTACCTGCTCACGCATCTGATGCTGCACCACAAGTTGAGGCTACCCCGGTTACACCTCGGAAGTTCAAGCCCATCTTCCGAGAACGGCTCACTCCCATCGCTGACATGAACGAGGAGCGATAAGCCATGGTCGCCATTGCAAGCATCGTTGAAAACACGCTGATACCGCACTCAGCGTTCGAGAAAGCCAGCAAACGGCTCGCACAGTGCCTCCGTCATGCAGACGGCTCTTCAGAGCCTATCTGCCTTGCCATTGTCGGCGAGTCCCGTACGGGAAAGAGCAGAGTCCTTGAGGAGTGCGCAGCTGAGAACGCACCTGCAAGGCAGCCTGATGGGCTCAATGTTCCGATCCTGTACGTCAAAACACCATCCAAACCGACCGTCAAGAGCTTGGCCGAACTTATGCTGAAGGGGCTGCAGGACCCCAGATTCGATGCTGGTACTGAGAATGCAAAAACGATTCGCCTTCGCACGCTGATGCGTAACGCGGGGACTCGGATGGTCATGATCGACGAGTTTCAACACTTCTACGACAAGGGCTCGCACAAGGTGATGCACCACGTCGCGGACTGGCTCAAGATACTCGTCGACGACAGCAAGGTGGCACTGACTGTCGCGGGCCTGCCGACTTGCCAAGCAGTGCTCGAACAAAACGAGCAACTGGCGGGGCGCTTTCTGTCACCCGTGTTCATGCCGCGATTCGACTGGAACAGAGAAGCAGATCGCGAAGAGTTCGTGGGAATCCTGGGAGCCTTCCAAGAGTCACTAAGCGGGCACTTCGACATGGTGCATCTCGACACGCCAGACATGGCCTTCCGCTGCTACTGCGGAACTGGCGGGCTTATGGGCTACCTGACGAAGTTTCTGAGACAGGCCATTTGGAATGCACTGGAGGAGAATCGTAGAACGATCACTCTAGACGACTTAGCTCTCGCGCACGATCAAACGGTGTGGAGCCGCGAAAACCTGTCGAACGTCTTGGCGCCCTTCAGTCGTCACGTACAACTGGCTCCGACCCCAGAACTTCTGACCCGGATCCACCGAATCGGGCTGCCGGCACCAGAGATCGCAAAACCCCGCAGTCGAAAAACCCGGCCCATCGTACCGGAAGTCTCTCAGCAGCTGCTGTGCGCGAGCTAGGAGGTCGGATGCCACTCCTTGTTAGAACCCCAGCCCCCTTCAAGGACGAGAGCCTACTCGGGTATGTCTTGCGCGTCTCCGAGGAGAACGGATACGACACCCCCTGGCACGTCTTTCAGCTGGCGGGTCTCGCCCAGTGCGAGATGCGTTCGCCCAGCTTGCCGCCGAAGAAACTGGCCACGATCCTGAACCACGAGGCCCGCGACTTAATGGAGCTAGCCTACACAAGCGAAGAGGCTGCGCCAGCGTACAAGCTCTTGAACCACGATCTGGGACGAAGCGCCAAAGACAGCTTCCTGCGCCTTCAAGAGCCTGCTTTTTGTCCTCATTGCGTTCAAGAAAAGGGCTACATCGAAGCATTCTGGGATCTGAGTGCTGCGATAGCATGCCCAGAGCATCATTGCTCACCGATCAGCCGTTGTCCGGCATGCGGAGAGTCCGTTCGATGGTTTAGACCAGGCCTGTTACGCTGCAGATGCGGTGCGGATCTGTCGGAAGCCGGCTCAATCTCGATGACGACAGCGACGGTCGAACTGATGGGTTTGCTCAAAGCGAAACTCAACAGAGCGCCTCTAGAGGCGTTGCCAAACACGTCGGGCTTCCCTGTTGCTGAACTGGACTCGACTCCGCTGCTGGCCCTCATGCGGTTGCTACACACACTCGGGAAGAGATGTCTGAGGAGCCAAGGAAGATCGGAGCTCGATCAAAGGACAAGCATCATCACCGCCGGCGAGGTTCTCAGTGACTGGCCGCGAAACTACCATCAAGTGCTATCGGACATCGGTCGGCTACTCGCCGAGGACGGACTAAACGGTGTGGGCTTGAGCCGCCAGTTCAATGCCTTCTACAACGGCCTCTTCGCAAGAAAAGCACTCAGTAAGCACGTGCAGTTCCTGAAGGACGAGTTCGTCATCTTTGGCCTGCAACACTGGGGATCCGCGATCATTGACCCGAAGCTTGCTCCCAAACCCAAGCAGACGGAGGAGGCGCGGTATATCTCAAGGGAGGAGTATGCGCGTCGCTACGGCCTTTCAGACTACAAGCTTAAGCAGATGATCGCTGACGGGGTCGTCTCAGCCAAAAAGGTGGCTGCCGGCAAGACACATCGTATCGTCATTGACCTGGCGAACACGCAACCCCCTGCAGACAGTGAAGGCATCGTCACTGTCCGAGAAGCCGCCAAGATCATCGGCCTCCCCGTCAGTGTCCTACGGCACTTACGGACCTGTGGCGCATTCGAAGCAAAACCCCGTGCAGGCCAAGCTGCATCCTGGCACATCGACGATGTCAAGGCGTTCCTTATGAAGGGCATAGCCCTCGCCGATATGATCGATCAGGAACCACCAATGATTTCCCTATCAGAGGTGATGCGCAGCAAGTTCAGAGATGCCAACACGAAGGGCGACCTAGGAGTCTGCGCGGCAGAAGCCAAGCGTCGGTGAGTTAAGTCCTCCCGGGCGTTTCGGGGCCGGTAGACTGTCGAGATGACGAGCTATCTGCCCTATTGCCCGCAGCAGCAGATGCTGCTGCCCCAGGCGCTGCAGGAGTGGCTACCCGAAGGCCACTTGGCGTACTTCATCAGCGACGCGGTCGACGGGTTGGACCTGAGCGCGTTCCACGCCCGGTATGCCGGTGGCGGACCGCGCAACCAGCCGTTTCATCCGGCCATGATGGTCAAGGTGCTGCTGTATGCGTACGCCACGGGCGTGTTCAGTTCGCGCAAGATCGCGCGCAAGCTGCACGAGGATGTGGCGTTCCGGGTCCTGGCGGCAGACAACTTCCCGGCCCACCGCACGCTGAGCGACTTTCGCGCTGTCCATTTGAAGGAGCTGAGCGAGTTGTTCGTGCAGGTGGTACGACTGGCCCGCGAGATGGGGCTGGTCAAGCTCGGGACGGTGGCCATCGACGGCACCAAGGTCAAGGCAAACGCCAGCCGCCACAAGGCGATGAGTTACGGCCATATGGTGAAGGCGGAGGCCGAGTTGAAACGGCAGATCGAGGCGCTGCTCAATCGGGCCAAGGCCGCCGACGACGCCGAGCGGAACGAGCCCGAGCTGGATGTGCCGGCCGAGATCGCGCGGCGCGAGGCGCGGCTGACGGCGATTGCTGAAGCCCGGGCGCGGCTCGAGCAGCGCCAGCGCGAGGCCGATCAGGCGCGCGGGCGCAGCGACGATGACGACCGTCGCCCGCGCGGCGGTGACGGCAAACCGAAGGGCGGGCGCTACAAGCGCGACTTTGGAGTGCCCGAGGACAAGGCGCAGGAGAACTTCACGGATCCGGACAGCCGCATCATGAAGCGCGCCGGCGGCGGGTTCGATCCGAGCTACAACGCCCAGACGGCGGTCGACGAGACCGCCCACATCATCGTGGCGGCCGAACTGACCAACAACGCCAGCGACGCCGGGCAACTGGCGGGGGTACTGCAGGCCGTGCGCGACAACGTCGAACAACGACCGCGCCAGGCGCTGGCCGACACCGGCTACCGCTCGGAGCAAACGTTCCGGGAACTCGACGGGTGCGGGACCGAACTGGTGGTGGCGCTGGGCCGGGAAGGCAAGCGCCGACTCGGTTTCGACCGCGAACGCAATCCGCACACCGCACAGATGGCCGACAAGCTCGAGAGCGAGGCGGGCAAGAGCGCCTACCGAAAACGGAAATGGATCGCCGAACCGCCCAACGGCTGGATCAAGAACGTGTTGGGATTCCGGCAGTTCAGCCTGCGGGGCCTGGAGCGCGTCAAAGCGGAGTGGAAGCTCGTCTGTATGGCGCTGAACCTGCGCAGGATGAGCACATTGAGGACGGCATGACGGGAAAAGGGGGCAAACCTGTCCCCGTTGCCGTCCGGCATGCGCGCCGCGACGTCGCAAAGCAACTTAACCACGGCCTCAGTCTCTTGCCGCACCTCTCGGTTCGCCAATCGTTCTGCTAAAAAACACGCTCTGGAGTTCTGCCGCGCAGACTCCTAGTTGTAGCCATCCTTGATGGACACCTGCGTGCCCTGGGACGAAAGGGAGATAGCTTCGCCGACCTTCTACTCGACAAAGCAGAGGTTCAGCTCTTCGTGAGGAGTAAGCGCCGAGGGGCAGGGACAGAAACCTGCTCTATAGCCGAGGCAGCTCTGGCCACCGGGCTTGACCCCACAGCCGTAAAACCTGCGGTCGATCTCGGCCTTCTCGACGCCACGGAGAGGGACGGCCAGACCCGAGTGTCCATCGCGTCGATAGCTCGACTCACCTCGTGCTACCTGTCTCTGGCCTGCCTGGCTAAGGAGTTGAAGACTACAACGGCAAAGCTGCTGCGCATCTGCCAAGAGAAGGGAGTCAAGGTACAGGAGGTTCCACGCCAGAACTGCAACAGTCCGTCTCGCCTAATCCTGCTGGCCGAAAGGGACCTTTTGTTGGAGGGTTGGATAGCCGCACAACCCAGGAGGTCAGATGCGGCTACATCAAGATCTCGCGAAGCTTACGAGCTTGCTCTCAGGAACTATCTGCGACAGCTGACTGAGCAAGGGAGGCTGCTTCCGCGCCGAGCAGGCTCTCCAAACAAAGCGCTAATCGCTAGAGCCTGCGGCTTCCACCGAGACGTCCTCTACGACCATCAGAACGTCGTTGCAGTGCTGGACGCACATGACCAGCTGGAGCGAAGACTTCTAACCTCCGAAGGTTAGGTAGCGCACCTCCGCACAAAAATACCCGCCATTTGCGGGTATTTTTTTGGGCGCCAACCCACTGTGCGCCACTTTTTTACTAGCAAGTGAAGAAAGTCGCAGCTTATGCGTTAATCAAGGCAGAAAGTCGCAGCTTATGCGTAAGTTCAGTCGCAGCTTATGGCGCTCAGCCTGTACGCAATGCCAGCATTGACGAGGAGGTTAGTCGCAGCTTATGCGTCAACCGACAAAGCCCCCAACTGAAAAGGGGTGCCGAGCGGCACCCCTTTTTCATATCGTCCGTCCCCGTGCGCAGGCCCGCGCGCGTCCAGACCCCGCGTCCGCCTTGAACTGCAGCCCTGTTTGATCGAGAATCGCATCTCGACACATCCCAGAAATCGCGTGCTGCATACACACGCGGTATTCCCCGAAACACCCGGGCCGCCCCGAGGCGCCGGGAAGACCGCTGAAGGCATTCCACATCATGAGCGCTCGCGCCGCGCCCTGCTGCCCCGAATGTGGTGCGAGCCGCTGCCGCGAGTCACGCTGGCGCTCACACGAAGAGAAGCTCTCCCATCCGGGCGGCCAGCCTTACCGCTGCCTGGCCTGCTCCCATCGCTTCATCGCCGCGCTGCCGGTGCGCAACAGCATGCGCACACCACGGACGGGCTCCTTGGCGACGCTTGTCGCCGCGGTGCTGCTGGCAGGCATCGGCCTGGTTGCCGCCGCGCTGCTGACCGGCGAGGACAACGGCGAGGCGAGCGTTGCCGCAGAGCAGGAGGCGCCCCCGACCTCGAGTACGCTCGAAGCCGCCAAGGCCGGCGACCCCGAGGCGCAGTACCGTATCGGGCGCGCCGCCCTGCTCGACACCTCGCACGGCAAGGCCGCGGGCGCCGAAGCGGTACATTGGCTCAGCCGTGCCGCCGCCAGCGGACATTCGGGCGCGATGCTGCAACTGGGCAAGCTCTACCGCAGCGGCGTGGGCGTGCCGCAGAACTACGCGTACGCAGAGAAATGGGTGCGTGCGTCGGCCAATGCCGGCAACACCGACGGCATGGTGGAGCTTGGCCGGCTCTACCGCAGCGGCCTGGGGGTGGAGCAGAACGCGATCACGGCCTACGTCTGGTTCAATCGCGCGGCCGCGCAGATGAACATGGATGGCGTGCATGAGCGCGACAGCATCGCGCTGAAGCTGTCGGCGGACGAACTGAAGGCCGCGCAGGCAGAATCCGTCGCGGCCGAGGGCGATCCGGCGCTGCCGCTGTCGGGCCCGATCGCACGGGACTAGGCGGGCGCGACAGGCCGCGCCCGCGACAAGACTTACTCGGCGCCGCCGACGCGGCCGGCATAGGTCCAGCCCTTGTCCACGGCATAACTGAACACGAAGCCGGTCGGGCCATCGACGAACAGGCTCACCGGCTGGCCGGCGCCCGGCACGGGCGCGTCGACATTGCCCGCTGCCGCATTGCGGCCCGCGAACTTCCAGCCTTCTTCCGGCAGGTACACAAAGGCGCCGCCCGTCGGCTGGTCGAGCATCACGGCCAGGGGTTGGGTCTGCATGGCGGAGTCGGCCAGCGCAACCTTCATGGTGGCGGTCTCGGCGAGGGCGGGCGCAGCCGCCAGGCCAAGCGCGAGGGCGGCGGCAATGAAATGCGTGCGAGTTGTCATGATCGGTTCCTGATAGTTGGCAAAGGGGCGCGTTCGCATCGGTCGCTTCGAGCCCGGGCCGGCATTCGCGCAGCCGGGAAGCACCGATGTGCGGCGACAGCACTTGCTGCACCGCAACACAATGGCTGCAGTATAGCCGCCCCGCTGCGCGCGACAAACCGTCTTTTCAAACAAGTTTCTGATTTATCGATAGAAAGTACGAATTCAAGCGCAGTCGAAGGCCTCATTCGCGCGCCCTCCGCCACCCCGTTCAAGGGGTCCGAAATCCCCGATTGACAAGGCTCCGCCCGGTCTGAGACCTTCGGCTGTACAGGAGCCCGACATCCCCGAGCGATTTCACCCCGCCGGACGGGTCTCCGTGACGCATTTCACGACAACCCAGCCACGCCGCAGGAGTCGATCCGATGAACCGCGCCGCCGCACCGTCACGTCCGATTCGCCTGCTGCTCAACGACGAGGCCGTCGAGGTCGCCGACTGCGCCCCCAGCCGCAGCCTGCTGGCGTGGCTACGCGAATCACGCGGACTCCCTGGCACCAAGGAAGGCTGCGCCGAGGGCGACTGCGGCGCCTGCACGGTGGTCGTCGGGGAACTCGACCCGTCCGCCCCGGACGGCGTCCGCCTCGCCGCCCTCAACGCCTGCATCCAGTTCCTGCCAGCGCTCGACGGCAAGGCGGTATTCACTGTCGAGGGCATCCGCGCAACGGACGGCGGCCTGCACCCGGCGCAGCAGGCCATGATCGACAGCCACGGCTCGCAGTGCGGCTTCTGCACCCCGGGTTTCGTGATGTCCTTGTGGGCGGACTACACGAACGCGTCCACTGACGCACCGCACCCGCCACCTGAAGCCGCGCGCAGCGCACTGAGCGGCAACCTGTGCCGCTGCACCGGCTACCGCCCCATCCTCGACGCCGCGCAGCGCATGTTCGAGTTGCCCGCAGCAGCGTTCGACCGCGCCGCACTGCGGGACCGGCTGCGCAGCCTGGACACCGGCGCGCCCCTGGACCTCCATCACCCCGCAGGCCGCTTCCGCGCCCCCCGCACGCTCGACGCGCTGCTTGCCGCCCGCGCGGAATCCCCCGATGCGACGCTGCTGGCCGGCTGCACCGATATCGGCCTGTGGGTGACGAAGCAGCTTCGCGACCTCGCCGACGTCATTCATCTCGGCGCCGTGGATGAGCTGAAACGGATCGATGTGCACGACGGCCGGCTGCGCATCGGCGCCGGCGCGAGCCTCACCGCGGCCTGGTCGGCGCTGGTCGCACACTGGCCGCAGCTGGCCGAGATTGCCGAACGCTTCGCCTCGCCACCGATCCGCAACGCCGGCACGCTCGGCGGCAATGTCGCCAACGGTTCGCCCATCGGCGACTCCATGCCGGCACTGATCGCGCTCGGCGCCAGCGTCGAACTTGCGAGCGTGCGGGGGCGACGACGCCTGCCACTGGAGGCCTTGTACATGGGCTACCGACAAACCGCGATGATGCCCGACGAGCTCCTGGCCACGATCGAAGTGCCGCTGCCCGACGCTGGCCAGGTGTTCCGCAGCTACAAGCTCGCCAAGCGTTTCGACTCCGACATCTCCGCCGTCTGCGCCGCGTTCGCGCTGCGTTTCGCGCCGGCTGCCAGCAGCGCCGTGCAGCGGATTGACGACGCGCGCATTGCCTTCGGCGGCATGGCGGCAACGCCGCGCCGCGCCGCGATCGCCGAGGCGGCCCTCGCCGGCCAGCCGTGGTGCGAGGCGACGGTCCGCGCCGCGATGGCTGCGCTCGACGCCGACTACGCGCCGCTCACCGACCTGCGTGCCAGCGCCGACTATCGCCGCCGCGTCGCGCGCAACCTGCTGTGGCGCTTCTGGCTCGAAACCCGCCCGCAGGCCCCGCTGCCCGGCACCGCAACCCGGGTGTCCGCGCTGCGCGAAGGAGCACCGCGATGAGCCGCCCCATCCCGCCGCACGAGTCCGCCCACCTGCACGTCACCGGCGGCGCCCCGTATGTGGATGACCTGCCCGAACTCGCCGGCACACTGCATTGCGCCCTCGGCCTGTCGCCACATGCGCATGCACGCATCACGGCCCTCGACTTCGAGGCCGTGCGCGCGGCGCCCGGCGTACGCGCGGTGCTCACCGCGGCCGACATCCCCGGTCTGAACGACTGCGGCGCCGTGCTGCACGACGAGCCGATCCTGGCCGCGGGCGAAGTCCATTACCTCGGCCAGCCGGTGTTCGCCGTCGTCGCCGACACGCGCGAACAGGCGCGCCACGCCGCGCGCCATGCCGCAGCAGATTACGCGCCGCTGCCCGCCGTGCTCGATCCGCTTGAAGCCCGCCGCCAGCAGTCCTGGGTGCTGCCGCCGCTCAAGCTCGCCTGCGGCGATGCCGGCGCGGCCCTCGCCGACGCCCCGCTGCAGCTTGCCGGCCGTGCCCGGGTCGGCGCGCAGGAGCACTTCTATCTCGAGGGCCAGATCGCCTATGCCTGGCCGACGGAGGATGGCGACCTGCACCTGCACAGCTCCACCCAGCACCCGACCGAGATGCAGCACGCCGTGGCGACCATGCTCGGCGTGACCAGCAACAGGGTGCGGGTCGAGGTGCGGCGCATGGGCGGCGGCTTCGGCGGCAAGGAGTCGCAGTCCGCCGTGTTCGCCTGCATCGCGGCACTGGCCGCACACCGGCTGCAGCGCCCGGTGAAGCTGCGACCCGACCGCGACGACGACATGCTCGTCACCGGCAAGCGCCACGCCGTGCATTACGACTGGGCTGCCGGCTTCGGGGCCGACGGCCTGCTGCACGGCGTGCGCATCGACATGGTGCTCGACGCCGGCTGGTCGGCCGACCTCAGCGGCCCGGTCGCAACGCGCGCCGTCTGCCATGTCGACAACGCCTACTACCTGCCCGCGGCCGACATCTCCGCCTGCTGCGCGCGCACCAACCGGCAGTCGAGCACCGCCTTCCGCGGCTTCGGCGGACCGCAGGGCGCCTTCGCGATCGAGCACATCCTCGACGACATCGCCTACGCCACCGGTCTCGACCCGCTGGACGTGCGCAAGCGCAACTTCTACGCGGCACAGGCCGGTACCGGCCGCGACACCACGCCCTACGGCCAGCCGGTCGCCGACAACGTCATCCACGCTCTGGTCGCACAGCTGGAAGAAGACAGCGACTACCGCGCCCGCCGCGCGAACATTGCCGCCTTCAACGCCGGCAGCCCGGTGATCCGCAAGGGGCTGGCACTGACGCCGGTGAAGTTCGGCATCTCCTTCAACCTCAGCCACCTCAACCAGGCCGGCGCGCTGGTGCATGTCTATACCGACGGCTCGGTACTGGTGAACCACGGCGGCACCGAGATGGGCCAGGGTCTCAACACCAAGGTCGCACAAGTGGTGGCGCACACGCTGGGCGTGCCGCTGGCGCGCATCCGCTGCACCGCCACCGACACCGGCAAGGTCGCCAACACCTCGGCCACGGCGGCGTCGAGCGGCTCGGACCTCAACGGCAAGGCCGCCGAAGCCGCCGCGCGCCGCAT